>NZ_JBEZKP010000038.1:0-71489 GCF_040706335.1 Streptomyces sp. NPDC048389
GGGCAGCCGCCGGGACCCCGGCGGGCCGAGGGCCGGGCGCGCGCAGCGGCGGCGGGGCACCCGTGCCGGGCTCGGTGCGCGGCGCCCGCCGAAGCCCGTGAGTGGCGCGGCGACGGGCGCGGGCGGCGAGGTCAGGTGGTTGGCTTCTTCGCGCGGCTCGGCTGGACGCGGGTCGGCTCGCCCGGCATCTTCGGATAGTCCGGCGGATAGGGCAGATCGCCCATGCCGTGGTCGCGCTCGTCCTGGCGCGAGAGCTCCAGCAGGCTCTCCAGCGAGAAGGCGTGCTCGTCCATGTCCGCGTGCAGGTCGCCCAGTTCGGCGAAGCGGCCCGGCATGGTGGCGATGTCGAAGTCGAACGGCGAGACGTCGTCGAGCTCTTCCCAGCGCAGCGGCGCGGAGACCGGGGCGTGTGGCCGGGGACGTACCGAGTACGCGGAGGCGATCGTGCGGTCGCGCGCGGTCTGGTTGTAGTCGACGAAGATCCGCTCGCCACGTTCCTCCTTCCACCAGGCCGTGGTCACGCGCCCCGGCATCCGCCGCTCCAGCTCCCGGCCGACCGCGATCGCGGCGCGGCGCACGCCGGTGAACTCCCAGCGGGCCTCGATCGGCACGTAGACGTGCACGCCCCGGCCGCCGGACGTCTTGGGCCAGCCGCGCAGGCCGTACTCGTCCAGCAGGGCGCGTAGTTCGTGGGCCGCCCGGACGGCGTCCTCGAAGTCGGTGCCGGGCTGCGGATCGAGGTCGATGCGCAGTTCGTCGGGGTGGTCGACGGCATCCCTGCGGACCGGCCAGGGGTGGAAGGGGAGGGTGCCCAGGTTGGCCGCCCAGATCACGGCGGCGACCTCGGTGGGGCACATCTCGTCGGCGGTCCGCCCGCTCGGGAACGAGATGTGCGCGGTGGGGATCCAGTCGGGAAGGTACTTGGGGACGCGCTTCTGGAAGAACGACTCGCCCTCCACGCCGTCGGGATAGCGTTCGAGCGTCGTGGGCCGCTCGCGCAGTGCCCGGAGGATGCCGGGGCCCACAGCCAGGTAGTACTGCGCCACGTCCAGCTTGGTGAAGCCCCGCGCAGGGAAGTAGATCTTGTCCGGATTGGACACCCGTACGGTCCGACCGCCTGCTTCCAGTTCCACCGCTGCACCCATGTGCGCCACCGTAGGCCGAGGGCGGCAAGGCCGCATATCGGGCAGAATCGCCCTATGGATCTGCCCGTGATGCCGCCTGTGAAGCCGATGCTGGCCAAGTCCGTGAAGAAGATCCCGCCGGGGATGCACTACGAGGCGAAGTGGGACGGCTTCCGGGCCATCGTCCACCGCGACGGCGACGAGCTGGTGATCGGCTCCCGTACCGGCAAGCCGCTCACGAGATACTTCCCCGAACTGGCCGCGGAGCTGGCGGCCAATCTGCCGGACCGCTGCGTCGTCGACGGAGAGATCGTCATCGCGCACGACGGGCGGCTGGACTTCGACAGACTCACCGAGCGCATCCACCCCGCCGACTCCCGGGTGCGAATGCTCGCCGAACGGACACCCGCAAGTTTCATCGCCTTCGACGTACTCGCGCTCGGCGACGAGTCGCTGCTGGACGCGCCGCTCGGCGCCCGGCTGGAGTTGCTCACCCAGGCGCTCGCGGGCGCCCGCCCGCCCGTGCATCTCGCGCCGTCGACCACCGACATCGAGGTCGCGCGCGAGTGGTTCGAGCGATACGAGGGGGCCGGCCTGGACGGTGTGATCGCCAAACCGCTGGATCTGCCGTACCGGCCGGACGTCCGGTTGATGTACAAGATCAAGCACGAGCGGACCGCCGACTGTGTCGTCGCCGGCTACCGCTTCCACAAGAGCGGCCCGATCGTCGGTTCGCTGCTGCTCGGGCTGTACGACGACTCGGGAGCGCTCCAGCACGTGGGGGTCTGCGCGGCGTTCTCGATGCGGCGGCGCGAGGAGCTCGTGGCGGAGCTGGAGCCGCTGCGGATGGATCCGGTGGACGGGCATCCGTGGGCCGCCTGGGCTGAGGACAGCGCCCATGCGGGCGCCAGGCTGCCTGGTGCCCCGAGCCGCTGGTCGGGCAAGAAGGACCTGTCCTGGGTGGCGCTGGCTCCGGAGCGGGTGGTGGAGGTGGCCTACGACCACATGGAGGGCGACCGCTTCCGGCACACCGCGCAGTTCCGCAGATGGCGGCCCGACCGGGAGCCCGCCGGCTGCACGTACGCACAGCTGGAGGAGCCGGTGAGCTACGACCTGAGCGAGGTGCTGACCCCCTCGGGAGGGTGAGCAGGCCGCCCCTTCAGCGGCCAGTCGCACCAGCGCTCGGGCTGGGCGGTGCCGAGGACGCCGGAGCGGAGGGCTCGGGGGACGGTTCGGAGGGTGGCGGCGCAGGGCAGTCCGAGGCGCAGGAGGCGAGGGCGGGATCCGACGAGTCGGGGACCGACGGGGCGGGGCTCGGGGTGGATGAGGTGCTGGGGTCGAGTGTGGGGCTGGGGTCGAGTGTGGGGCTGGGGTCGAGTGTGGGGCTGGGGTCGAGTGTGGGGTCCGGACCCGGCGTGGGGTCCGGATCCGATGTGGGGTCCGGCGTGGGATCGGGAGACGGGTCCGGGCTCGGGTCCGGGCTCGGGTCCGGGCTCGGGTCCGGGTCGGGGCCGTCGCTCGGGTCCGGGTCGGGATCGGGGCTCGGGTCGGGGCCGTCGCTCGGGTCCGGTGACGGCCTGGGAACGGCGGTCGGTGACGGGGCCGGGGACGGTGAGCCCGGCGGCGGACCGATGATGATCTCGCCGCCGTCCGCGTCGCCGTCCCCGCCGACGGGCTCCTTCGCCGGGCTCTTCCCACCGGCCCCCGGACTGACCGGTACCACGCCCTTGCCGTCGGCCACCGGGTGGACGCCCTGGCGGTAGAAGTCGAACCAGGCGAGCACGGTGCGCAGATACGCCTGCGAGTGGTTGTAGCTGAGGATGGCCCGGTCCAGATGAACCTTGACGGCGAGGCTCCGGTCACCCGCGCAGAGGTAGCGGGCTGCGGCGAGGGCGGCGTCGTGGATGTTGTTCGGGTCCCTGCGGCCGTCCCCGTTCGCGTCCTGCCCCCAGTTCGCCCAGGTGGAGGGGATGAACTGCATCGGCCCGACCGCACGGTCGTAGCGGGTGTCGCCGTCCCAGGCGCCGTTGTCGGTGTCGAGGATGTGTGCGAAGCCGTTGCCGTCGAGGACCGGGCCCAGAATGGGTGTCAGGGTCGTGCCACTCGACCCGACACGGCCGCCGCGTGCGTGGCCGGACTCCACCTTGCCGATGGCGGCGAGCAGTTGCCACGGCAGACGGCAGCCCGGATCGCCGTGCCCGGTCCGCGCCTCCGCGTTGCGGTACGCCGCCAGCACGGTCGCCGGGATGCCGGCCTCCGCCCGGAACCGGGCCGGCTGGTCGACGGGAGCCGGGCCGGTCGGCGGAGCGGCGGGCGGGGCCGGCGTACGCAGCGGCGGCAGTTCGGTGTGGTACGAGTCGTCGTTGGGTGCCACCGGCCAACCACTTCTGCCCGCCGCCCTGTCGTCGTTCCGGGCCGCGGGCGGGAACACCGGCGTCCCGGGTGCCTGCGAGGCGGTGAGCGCCGCCATGGCGGCAACGGCCGCCGCGGTACCGGCCAGTCCACGGCGCGTCCGTTTCCTCACCGGCCTCATGACGCGGCTCCGAAGGTGTCCAACCCGGCGATGCGCCAGGTGCCGCCCTCGTGCACGGCGTCGACAGCGAGCATCGCGGCGGCGTACGTCGTCTCCTCCTTCGTGGCGGTGCGGGTGTTGCTCTGGTCGGCGTAGAGGAGGACGCGGGCCCGGTCACCGTCGAGGAGTTCGACGCCGCCTGCGGTGACGGTGGTCGTGAGCACCAGCTTCTGCTTCTGCCCTTCCCTGCGGACGGCGGCGAGCATCTCGTCGTGCTGCTCGACCGCCCGGCCCGTCAGATGCTTCTCGGCGGCCAGGTCGAGCGCTCCCGCGTCGGCGAAGTCGTATGAGAAGACGGCCTCCACCGCCTCGGTGACCCGGCCCTTGACCTCGCTGGTCCGGGCGATGTCGGTGAGGGCGGTGTTGCGTGCGGCGGGGGTGTCGCGCAGGTCGCCGGCGCGCGTGGCGGCGAAGGCGGCGAAGCCGCCGAGCAGGAAGGTGAGCACGGCAAGGACGGCGAGGAGCCGTGCGCGGCGGCCGCCGGCCCGCAGGCCGCCGCCGTCACCCGCGTCCTCGGCCGTTGGCTCGGCGGTCGGCTCCACGGTCGCCTCGGCGGCGGCCTCCTCCACAGCCGTCTCCGCAGCCGTCCCTCCGGCCGTCCCTCCGGCCGACGCGCGTCCCGGGGAACGCCCCGGGAGGCGCTTCGCGAAGGGTCGCCGGCCCCCGGTCCGCCCGTCCGCCGGCGCCGTGGCGGTCCGGAGGCCGCCCGCCTCCGGGGGCGCGCCCCCTGTCTCGGCGGCGGTGTCGGTGGCGGCCACGGTCGCGACCGGCGCGACGGCCTCACTCCCGCCGCCGCGTTCGGCGGCCGAGGCGGCCGTCGCCAACCTGCGTTGCCTGTTGATGAGGTGACGCGTCGTCGACATGTCCGGGGTCCTCTCGGTGGTTACTCGGCCGCGGTGTTGCCGACGGGCGCCTGGCCGAGGGCGCTGAGCTTCCAGCCCTCCGGTGTACGGGTCAGTTCGCCGAGCATCCGGCTCTCCTTGCGGGCCGGTTCGCCCTTGGGCGCGGTCACCGTGATCCGCAGGGCGACCATCACACTCGCCCGCCCTGCCCGGTCGTCGAGTTCGGTGACGGCCGCGGACAGCACCTTGGCGCTGGTGACCGTTCCGGACTCCTGGATCTGACGCTCGAACCGGCTTCGTCCGTCGACCAGTTGCCGGTGCAGGTCCCCGGTTGCCGAGTCCTCCCAGGTGTCGAGTCCTCCCTTGAGGTCGCGGTGGTCGAGGGTGTTCATGTTCTGCACCGCCTGGCGGCCGGCGGCCAGCACCTCGTCGCGCTTCTGCGCGAAGGCCAGGGAGTCGTCGTTCGCGGCCCCGTACCAGGACCAGCCTCCCCACGCGGCGAGGCCGGTTGCACCGACGGTCAGCACGAGAGCTGCCGCGACCAGCGGGTTCCTCGTCACACGGGTGCGTGTGCGGGCACGTGCCATGTTCCCTTCCCTTCGGTTTCAGCGGGATGCGATGCCGACGATCCGCCAGCGCCCGTCGTCGAGTTCGGCCGTGACGGACAGCTGCGCGGGAGCGGTGGCGGGCGCGCCGCCCTGCCGCTGCGACACCTGGTCGAGAAAGACCAGGAGCCGCGCGCTGCCGCCGGTCAGACGCGTCACTCCGACCCGTACGACGTGAGTGGTGAGCGTCAGCTTCTGTTCGGCGGCCCGCTTCTCGACCTGGCCGAACAGCTCCGTGTACTGCCGGGCCGCCTTGCCGGCGAGCAGTTCGCGCGCCGAAGCCCGGGTGGCGTCGGTGTGGCCGGGCCGGTACGAGAAGACCGCGGTCAGCGCGTTGCCGACGTCGCCGGTGACCCGGGCGGTGGCCTCCGTGTCGGTGAGCGCCCGGTTGTCCGCCGCGGGAGCGCCCGTCAACTGGGCTGCCCGCAGAAGGAACAGCGCTCCGCCCACCACCAGTGCCACGGCGACGACCACGAGGGCCTGCCGTCGCCGCGTCGCGCGAGGGCCGGGGCCGTCGTCGGACGGGAGCCCGTCGCCCGGCTGCGTACCGGGCTCTTCCGCCTCGGCCGTCACCTCGGCATCTTGCTCGACGCGCACGTCACACCCCTCCGACCGGTACGGCCGCCAGCGACTGGATCTTCCAGCCGTCGGCGGTCAGGGCAAGCGTGGCCTCCAGCCGCTTCCGAAGGGTCCCGGGCCCCGCGCCGCCGGTCTGCCGCGTGGCGACCTCGACCGTGGCGATCAGCTCGGCGGTGCCCGCCCGGTCGTCGAGCGCGGTCAGTGCCGCGTCGGTGACCTCCGCCCGCGTCGTCGGGCCGCTCTTCGTCTTCGCCCGCTTCAGTTCCTCGCGCAGCGGCCCGGTTGCGGCGTCCAGCCAACGGCGCAGGCCCGCCTCCGGCTGCTCCGCGTCGAAGCTGGTGAGGGTCTCGACACGCTCCTTGCCCTCGGCGAGCGCCGTGTCGCGCGAGGCGGCGTAGGCCAGGGACTCGTCGCCCTCCGCCTGCGCGTAGGTCCACGCGCCGAACACGAAGAACGCCAGGGCCATCGCGACGACCGCCAGGGACGCGGCCGGTCTGCCGCGGGTCATGGCGCGACCTCCAGTCCCAGCAGCCCGCCCATACCCGGGGCGGGGCCGGTCACTGCGGGCAGATGGAGCACCCCCGGCAGCACCGCCGCCGGGCCGCCCTTGCCTCCCCGTCCCGAACCTGACCCCGCACCCGCACCCGCACCCACACCCACACCGGGAGACGCACCGGGCAGGGAGCCGGGCTGTACGGGGTCGGGCACCGGGCCGCCGGTGGGTGCGTTGGCACTGCCGCGGACGTTCCTTCCGCTGCTCGGTGGTGACGTGCAGCGGGCCCTGGTGCTGGTCGTTGTGGCGGGAGAGGTGTCGAGGCCGTTGCGGTAGACGGTCTCCTCGTATCCGTCGGTGCAGGGCAGCGGCTTGAAGAAGGTGACCGACAGACCGAACCTCGCCCCCTTGTCGGTGACGGCGGTCGAGCCGGCGGCGGCGACGGCGGGCAGTCTCACGAGCAGTTCCTCGATGCCGTTCTGCCGGGTGACGGCGACTTGCGAGGTGGTCAGCAGGTTGGCGACGACGACGCCGAAGGCCGGGTCGAGGTCGCGCAGCAGTCCGCTGATCTGTCCGGCGGCGTCGGGGGCCGCCGCGATGAGTGCCCGCAGGTCGGTGTCGGAGCTCTTCAGCCGGGCGGCGAGTTCCCGTGCGCCGCCGGCGAAGTCCTTCAGCGCCCGGCCGTGTTCGATCTGGGTGCGCAGGACGGTCTCCCCCTCGATCATGAGCCGGGTGTTGACGGGCAGTGCCTCGTCGGCGGCGCGGACGAAGTCGCTGCCGTTGTCGAGGAGCACCTGGAGGTCGTCGCCGCGGCCGTTCAGTGCCGTGCCGAATTCGTCGACGACCGTGCGCAAGGACTCGAGGTCGACGGAGGAGGCGAGGTCGTCGACGCTGGTGAGGACGTCGGTCACGGGGGCCGGGAGCCGGGTGTCCGCCCGGGTGATGACCGACCCGTCCTTCAGGTAGGGGCCGTTGTCTCCGGCCGGCCGCAGGTCGATGTACTGCTCGCCCACGGCGGAGAGGCCGGCCACCACGGCTTCCAGGTCGGCCGGGATGCGCGGCGCGTCGTAGTCGATGCGCAGCTCCGCCTCGACTCCCTTCTCGGTGAGGTCGATGTCGCCTACCCGGCCGACGGACACGCCCCGGTAGGTGACGTTGGAGTGGGTGAACAGGCCGCCGGTGTGGTCGAGTTGGACCCGCACGCGGTAGTGGTCGCGCATGCCGGCCCAGTGGCCGAGGTCTGCGTGGCGGACGCCGACGAAGCCGAGGACGAGGACGGCGATGACGAGGAAGGCGATGTTCTTGAGGCGGATGGCGAGCGTGAGCATCAGCGGGTTCCTCCACCCGTGCCGGTGAGCGACGGCAGCGGCAGGGGCGCGCCGCCGCCCGCCCGCGCGGCGGCGGGCTCGTCGTCGGGGACGAACTCGGGGATGATCGTGGTGCCGGGTACGGCCGTGACATCGAGGTACACGTTGAGGTAGTCGCCCTTCACGCCGCGCAGCACCTCGTCGGTGAACGGGTAGGTGAGCAGCACCTGAAGGGAGTCGGGCAGGTCCTGGCCGGAGTCGGCGAGCGCCTTGAGGGTGGGGGCCAGAGCTTTCAGGCTCGCGACCGTGTCGGCCTTCGCCCTGTCGATGGTGTCGACGGCGACGGCGGACAGGGTGCCCAGGGCGCGCAGCATGGTGAGCAGCGAGCCGCGCTGCTCCTCCAGTACCTTGAGGCCGGGGCTGAGTCCGGTGAGGACGGTGCCGACCTGATGTTTGCGGGTGGCGAGGGTGGCGGCGAGCCGGTTGACTCCGTCGAGGGCGGCGGTGATGTTCTCCTTGTTGGCGTCGAGGCTCGTGACGAGCTTGTCGACCTGCTTCAGCATGGAGCGGATCTTCGGTTCGCGGCCGGTCATCGCCTTGTTGAGTTCGGTGGCGATGGTCCTGATCTGCTGGACGCCACCGCCGTTGAGGAGGAGCGAGAGCGCGCCGAAGACCTCTTCGACCTCGGGGTTGCGGTTGGTGCGGCTCATCGGGATGGCCGCACCGTCGCTGAGGGCGCCCCGGGCTGCGGCGGGTTTCGGCGGCGGGGTGAGCTGGATGTACTTCTCGCCGAGGAGGCTGGACTGTTCGAGGTGGGCGTACGCGTTGGCGGGCAGCTTCACGTCCCCGTTGACGCGCATGGTGACCTTCGCCGTCCAGCCGTCCCCGTCGAGTGCGATTCCGGTGACGCGGCCCACGGCGACGTCGTTGACCTTGACCGACGACTGCGGGACGAGACTGAGTACGTCGGCGAACTCGGCGGTGATCTCGTACGGATGGTCGCCGAGGTCCGCGCCGCCGGGCAGCGGCAGTTGCTCCGGCCCGGAGAAGGCGGGCACCGAGCATTCCCCCGCGGTCATGCCGATGCCGAGGGCCAGGGCGAGGACGGCGGGCGCGCGGCGCCGGCCGGTTCGGGTGCCTCTCAACGGGAGTCCCCCTTCCGCTTCTCGGGGGTCCCGTAGACCGTGCCGACCGGTGGCAGCGGCAGGGCGGGCAGGGCCTGCTGCCGGGCACCGTCCACGGGGACGAGTCCGGCAAGGGGCTCGGCGCCGGGCGGGACGGTGATCTCGGGTCCGAAACCGAGTTCGTTGATGTCGGCGCGGCCGTTGAGGGTGCGGTTCACCGGGTCGTAGGCGTTCAGCGCGTTGCCGGCGGCGAGGGGAGCGGTGTCCATCGCCTCGGCGAGCGAGGCCCGCTGGTCGACGAGCGTGCGGGTGAGCGGGACGAGCGCGTCGACGTTCTTCTTGAGGCTGCCGCGGTTCTCCTGGATGAAGCCCTTGACCTGCTTCAGTGCGGTGCCCAGTTCCTTCAGGGCGGCGCCCAGGTTCTCCTTGTCCTCGGCCAGAAAGCCGGTGACGGAGGCGAGTTGCCTTTCCGCCTTGGCGACGCCGGCGTCGTTCTTCTTCAGCATGGCGGTGAAGGACTGGAGATGGGAGAGGGTGGCGAACAGGTCGCCGCTGCTGCCGTCGAGGGTCCTGGCCGCCTTGCCGAACTGTTCGATGGAGTCGCCGATCGCCTTGCCGTTGCCCTTGAGGTTGGCCGCGCCGGTGTCGAGGAGGCCGGCGAGCGCGCCGTCGGCGTTGGCGCCGTCGGGGCCGAGCGCGGTGCCGAGTTCGGTGATCGAGGCGTAGAGCTGGTCGACCTCCAGCGGCATGGCGTTCCTCTCGGCGGGCAGGACCGCGCCGTCGCGGATGCGCTCGCCGCCGGTGTAGGCGGGCGCGAGCTGGATGTAGCGGTCGGCGACGACGCTGGGTGCCACGACGACGGCGTGCGCGTCCGCCGGCACCTCGATGTCCTCGTCGAGCAGCAGGGTCACCTTCACCTGGTCGCCCTGGGGCCGTAGGGTCTCCACCGTGCCGGCCTTCACTCCGAGGACGCGCAGGTCGGAGCCCTCGTAGACGCCGGTGGTGCGGTCGAAGTACGCGGTGATCCGGGTCGAATGGGACTCCTGGAGCGCCCTCGCGCCCGCGGTCCCGACGACCGCGACGACGGCGAGGCCGGCGCCGATGCCGACGACGCGTCTCAGGTTCACGATCCACCGCCCTTCGCGGTCACCTTGGGGGGCATGCAGCCGGTGGCCGGGGGGGTACCGGCGGGCAGGTAGTTCTTGGGGACGAGTCCGCAGACGTAGGTGTCGAACCAGCGTCCGTTGCCGAGGGTGTTGCCGACGAGCCGGTAGTAGGGCCCGGCGAGGGCGAGGGTCCGGTCCAGCTTCGCGCGGTTCTTCAGCAGGACGGCGGTGACCTTGCCGAGCGCGTCGAGGGTGGGTTTCAGCTGCCGCTTGTTGTCCTCGACGACGCCGGAGAGCTGGGTGCCGAGGCTCGTGGTACCGGTGAGCAGGGCATGGATGGCGTCCCGTCGGGCCTGGATCTCGCCGAGCAGCAGATTGCCGTCCTCGAGCAGCGTCTCGAAGCTGCTCTTCTTGCCGTCGAGGGTCTTGGCGAGCTGTCTGCTGCCCTTGAGCAGTTCGGCCAGCTGCGCGTCGCGTTTCGACACGGACTTCGACAGGGCGGAGAGTCCGGTCGCGGCGTTGCGGACGTTCGGGGGCGAGTCCTTGAAGGTGTCGTTGATCGCGTCGAAGCTCTCTGCGAGCTTCGCGGTGTCGATCTTCCCGATGGTCTCGCCGAGGCCGTTGAGGGCCTGTGTGACGTCGAACGGTGAGGTGGTGCGGCTGGTGGGGATGGGCTCCGCGGGGTCCTGGGCGCGAGTGCCGAGCGGGTCGAGGGCGAGGTACTTCTCCCCGAGGAGTGTCCTGATGGCGATGGCCGCGGTGCTGGAGTCGCCGATCCAGGCGCCCTTGACCTTGAAGGAGACCCTGACCTTGGCTCCGGCGAGGGCGACGGCGGTGACTTCGCCGACCTTGACGCCGGCGATGCGGACCTCGTCGCCCTCGTCGAGTCCTGCCGCCTCGGTGAAGTCGGCGGTGTAGCCGGTGCCGCCGCCGACGAACGGCAGGGCGTCGGCCTTGTACGCGGTGATGCCGAGCAGTGCCAGGACGAGCAGCCCCACGAGAGCGACGGCGACGGGGTTGCGTTCCTGCACGGACTTGGCGCGGAAGCGGGCGGTACTCATCCGCGGCACCTCGATTCCGTGATGCCGATGCCGGTGGGCGCCGGGCTGCCGTCGGAGGTGGCGACGCCGGTGACCCGGGCCTCGCAGAGGTAGAGGTTGAGCCACGATCCGTAGGAGGCGATACGGGTGACGGCCTGCATCTTGGCGGGCGTCTTCGCCAGGAAGTTCTCGATCTGCGGTGCCCCCTTGTCCAGTTGCCGGGACAGCCGGCCGAGTTCGGCGATGTCCTTCTTGAGCGGTGCCCGTCCGTCCTTCAGAAGACCGGCGGTGACGGTGGTCAGGTCCCCCATGGCCGCGACGGCCTCGCCGAGCGGTTCCCGGTCGCCGGAGAATCCGCTGACCAGCTTCTGAAGGGTGATCACCAGCTCGTCGAAGCCCGCCTCGCGGTCGTTGACGGTCTTGAGGACGGTGCTGAGGTTCTTGACGACCTCACCGATCACCCTGTCCTTGGCGGCGACGGTGCCGGTCAGTGATCCGACGTGCCTCAGGAGGCTGTCGACGGTGCCTCCCTCGCCCTGGAGGACCTGGACGATGGAGGCTGCGAGGTCGTTGATCTCGCCCGGCGACAGGCCCTCGAACAACGGCTGGAAGCCGTTGAACAACTGGGTGAGGTCGAGGGCGGGGGTGGTGCGTTCCAGCGGGATGGTGCCCCCGGGCGGGAAGCTGCGGCCCACCGGACCGGCCCCCTGGTCGAGGTCGATGTAGCGCTGGCCGACCATGTTGAGGTACTTGACGGAGGCGGTCACCGACGCGGGCAGCGCCCGGCCCTTGCGGACGCTGAAGGCGACCTCCGCGACGCGGCGGTCGACGACCTTCACCGATTCGACCTGGCCGACCTTCACCCCGGCGACCCGGACGCTGTCACCGGCGACGAGCCCCGTCACATCGGTGAAGCGGGCCTTGTACGGGGCGGTGTCGCCGACCGAGGTGTTGGCGATGGAGAACGCGAGGACGGTGGTGGCGAGAACCGTCACCACGATGAACGCGAGGGACTTGATCAGAGGTCCCACGAGGCTGCGGCGCTTCACTTGAGCGTCACCTCCGCACCGCGGTAGACGGGGCCGGTCAGCACGCTGCTCCAGTCGGGCAGCTGGGTGGGGGTCTTCTTCAGCTCCGGGGCCATCAGTTCGTTGACGAGCCGGTTCTCCTGCGGCGAGTTGGGCAGTCCGAGGTTCTCGGTGGCGGCGGACGCCGCGGTGGGGGCGGGCCGGCCGGTGTAGGGGACGGCGTAGCAGTGCGGTCCGCCGCCGCCGCCGCTGCCGTAGGCCGGGGCGTCCGTGCCGGGCACGTACGCGCCGAGGGAGGGCACGCTCGTCACGTCCACGTGGAGGCCCGGCTCGTCGGTGCCCTTGCCGAGGGCCTTGTCCATGGCGGGCACGAATCCGGCGAGGGTGCGCAGGGTGCACGGGAAGGTGGACGAGTACCGGGCGAGGAGTTCCAGGGTGGGCCGGCCGTCGGCGGCCAGCCGGATCAGGTTGCTCCGGTTCTTGTGGAGGAAGGAGGTGAGGTCCTGCGCGGACTTGGTCGTGGCGCCGTAGAGGCCGGCGAGTGCGGCCTGCCGGTCGGCGATGGTGCCGCTGGTGGTGGTGAAGTCGGTGAGCGCCTGGAGCACGTCGGGCGCGGCGTCCGCGTAGAGGTGGCCGACCTCGACCAGGTGGGCGATGTCCCGGTTCAGCACCGGCAGATGGGGGTTCAGCTTCTTCAGATGCGCGTCGAGGGTGACGAGGGTGTCGCCGAGCCGGTCGCCGCGGCCCTGGAGGGCCTGGGAGACGGCGGTGAGGGTCGCCGAGAGCTTCTCCGGCTTGACCGCGGTCAGCAACGGCAGCACGTTGTCGAGGACCTGCTCCAGCTCGATGGCGTTGGCGGAGCGGTCCTGGGTGATGGTCTCCCCCGCCCGCAGGGTCTGTACCGACGGGTTGCGGGCAGGCGGTACGAGCGCGACGAAGCGCTCCCCGAACAGAGTCGTCGGCAGCATCTGCGCGGTGACGTCGGCCGGTACGCGCCTCAGCTCGTCCCGTTCCAGCGCGAGTGTGAGCCGCGCACCGGTGCCGTCGGCGCTGATGCCGCGGACCTCGCCGATGACGACGCCGCGCAGCTTCACCTCCGCGCCCCTGTGCATCTCGTTGCCGACCGCGCCGGTGAGGACGGTGACGGTGGCGTCGTCGGTGAACTTCTTCTCGTAGACGGCCACCGAGAGCCATACGAGCAGTACGGGCACGAGCAGGAAGGCCACGCCCGCGAGCCGTCTTCTTGCCGTCCGCGCGGTCATCCGGCCACCTTCACCGTCGTGGTCGCACCCCAGATGGCGAGCGAGAGGAAGAAGTCGGTCAGGCTGATCAGCACGATCGCGTTGCGTACGGAGCGGCCGACGGCCACGCCCACACCGGCGGGGCCGCCGCTCGCGCGGAAGCCGTAGTAGCAGTGCGCGAGGATCACCATCACGCTGAAGATCAGCACCTTGAGCATCGACAGCAGCACGTCGTCCGGGGAGAGGAAGAGATTGAAGTAGTGGTCGTAGGTGCCCGCGGACTGGCCGTTGAACAGGACGGTGATCCAGCGGGAGGCGAGGTAGGAGCTGAGCAGTCCGATCGCGTACAGCGGGATGATCGCGACGACCCCCGCGATGATGCGGGTGGTGACGAGGTACGGCATGGAACGCACGCCCATCGCCTCGAGGGCGTCGACCTCTTCGTTGATCCGCATCGCGCCGAGCTGGGCGGTGAAGCCGGCGCCGACGGTGGCGGAGAGGGCGAGGCCCGCGACGAGGGGGGCGATCTCACGGGTGTTGAAGTAGGCGGAGACGAAACCGGTGAAGGCGGACGTGCCGATCTGGTTGAGGGCGGCGTACCCCTGGAGGCCGACGACCGTGCCGGTGAACAGGGTCATCGCGATCATCACGCCGATGGTGCCGCCGATGACGCCGAGGCCGCCGCTGCCGAACGCGACCTCGGCGAGGAGACGCTGGACCTCGCGCAGATAGCGGCGCAGGGTCTTCGGGATCCACAGCAGGGCCCGCAGGTAGAAGGTGAGCTGGTCGCCGGAGCGGTCCAGCCAGCCGAGCACGGCCATCGCTCAGCCCCCCTTCGCGGGGACGATCTGCAGATAGATCGCCGTGAGGACCATGTTCACGAAGAACAGCAGCATGAAGGTGATGACGACGGCCTGGTTGACCGCGTCGCCCACTCCCTTGGGGCCGCCGCGCGGATTGAGGCCGCAGTGGGCGGCGACGATCCCCGCGATGAAGCCGAAGACCAGGGCCTTGAACTCGCTGATGTAGAGATCCGGCAGCTGGGCGAGGGCGGAGAAGCTCGCGAGGTACGCGCCGGGTGTGCCGCCCTGCATGATGACGTTGAAGAAGTAGCCGCCGAGCGTCCCGACGACGGAGACCATGCCGTTGAGGAGCACGGCGACGAGCATGGTCGCCAGCACCCGGGGCACCACGAGGCGCTGGATCGGTGAGACGCCCATGACCTCCATGGCGTCGAGTTCCTCGCGGATCTTGCGGGAGCCGAGGTCGGCGCAGATCGCCGAGCCGCCGGCCCCGGCGATGAGCAGGGCCACGATCAGGGGGCCGGCCTGCTGGATGACGGCCAGGACGCTGGCGCCGCCGGTGAAGGACTGGGCGCCGAGCTGCTGGGTGAGCGAACCGACCTGGAGGGCGATGACCGCGCCGAACGGGATGGACACCAGAGCGGCGGGCAGGATGGTCACACTGGCCACGAACCAGAACTGCTCGACGAATTCCCGCAGTTGGAACGGTCGGCGGAAGATCGCCCTGCTCACGGCGATGGTCAGTGCGAACAGTTTCCCGGTCTCGCGCAGCGGGGCGAGGAGCCTCGAGGGGGCTCCGGGCGAGGGTCTGTCCGCCTCCGGCACGTCCTGGCGCACCGGAAGCCCGGCGGTCACGGCGCCACTCCGCCGGCCGGGCTGTAGCCGCGCATGATGGCCGTACGGGCGGACTCCGGCAGCTGGGACATCATCCCGAGGACGCGTTGCCTGCGGCGCAGGGCGCCCTGGCGGACGGGCATACCGGGCGAGGGTTCCAGCTGCGGGACCACGGTCCGCGGGCCGGGGTCGTAGGCGCCGCCGCCCCGCTGTTCGGCGGCGAGGGTGGCGGCGTCCTTCTCCTCCGACATCCCGATGGGGCCCTCGCGCCGTCCGCCGAGGAACTGGGCGACGACCGGCTCCTCGCTGGTCAGCAGCACCTCACGGGGGCCGAAGGTGACGAGGCCGCGACGGAAGAGCATCCCCATGTTGTCGGGGACGGTGGCCGCGATGTCGAGGTTGTGGGTGACGATCAGCATCGTGGCGTCGATCTGCGCGTTGAGGTCGATCAGCAGCTGCGAGAGGTAGGCGGTGCGCACCGGGTCGAGACCGGAGTCCGGTTCGTCGCAGAGGATGATCTGCGGGTCGAGCACCAGGGCGCGGGCGAGCCCGGCGCGTTTGCGCATGCCGCCGGAGATCTCACCGGGGAGTTTGCCCTCGGCGCCGAGCAGACCGACGATCTCGATGCGCTCCATCACGATGCGCCGGATCTCGGACTCCTTCTTGCGGGTGTGTTCACGCAAGGGGAAGGCGATGTTGTCGAAGAGCGACATCGAGCCGAAGAGCGCGCCGTCCTGGAACATGAGGCCGAAGAGCTTGCGCGTCTCGTAGATGTCGCGTTCCGGGCTGTTCACCATGTCGACGCCGTCGATCATGACCCGTCCGCGCTCGGGCTTCAGCAGTCCGATGATCGATTTCAGGAACACGGTCTTGCCGGTTCCCGAGGGGCCGAGCATGACGCTGACTTCTCCGGCCGGGAGGGTGAGCGTGACGTCCTGCCAGATGTTCTGTCTGCCGAAGGACTTGGTGAGACCTTCGACGACTACCTCGATTCCCATTTCACCTCCCGGTTCGGGTGTCCGTGGGCAGCGGGCCGCGCACGGGTGTCGAAAGTGGTGGAAGTGCACCGGGCGCCCGCACGCTACTTGCGGGTAGGCGGCCGCGGCAATGGCTGTGACCAGCGCTTTCAGGTCGAACTACAGGGATTGTCATGTGGTGACAAGACAGCGTGGAAGCCTTGTCTCCTGTTGCGTGTGCGGGCGCTCCCGGTGCCTGTGCGGGGCTCTCCATACGGGGTGCGGGGCTCTGCATGCGCGGTGCGGGGCTCTGCATGCGGCGTGCGGGGCGGCCCGGCGCGGCCGGACGGCGTGACGTCACGGGGTGGACGGCGTCGGGGACTGCCCGGGGAGCGCCGGCACCGGGGGCGGGCATTTCAGACCTGGCGCGCCCGGTACGCAGAGCGGTCCCTGACGCATCGCGATGAGGTTGTCGGGCCCGGAGAGCGACGCGCTGAAGAGCTGGTCGAGGTCCTCGCCGCCGCTTCCGCACCCGGTGAACTCCGGAATGGTGACGGTGCCTCGCATCGGCCCGCCCACCAGGACGCTCACGTACTCGGGGAACTTGCCGTGCAGGACCACCGGGTAGGGCCGGGCGGTACGGCAGTCGGGTCCGACGTCGAGCGGTATGCCGTTGACCTTGACGTCGTGGACCCGCAGCGACTGGTAGAAAGCGGCGACGGCGAAGTTGACCTGGTTGGGCTTGGACCCGATGGTCCCCGTGGAGATGGTGAGCGGACCGTTGACGAACTCCACCCGGGCGGACACCGGTTGGAAGCCGAAGGCGAGGAAGGTGCTGGAGGCGACGGGCAGGGCGATCTCACCGTAGGAGTCGATACGGAA
Organism: Streptomyces sp. NPDC048389; assembly: GCF_040706335.1. Lineage (NCBI taxonomy): Bacteria > Bacillati > Actinomycetota > Actinomycetes > Kitasatosporales > Streptomycetaceae > Streptomyces > Streptomyces sp. NPDC048389. The sequence continues at coordinate 16,537 of NZ_JBEZKP010000038.1, forward strand.
GTAGTAGCCGCCGGGGCGGCTGGCGGACCGCCGGAGCGTGCGCTTGACGGCGACCAGATTGATGGCCTCGGGCTGTGCGGCCGGGTCGTTCACGATCATCGCGCTGCCGAGCTTCCGCACATTGGCCAGTCCGACGGCGTAGGCACATCCGTGCTGGCCGGGGAGGTTGCTGACGAACGGGGGCTCCCCGGGCGGGGGCGGAGGTATGAAGCTCTCCTCGATCCCCCCGGACGGCCGGTCGGGCGGGCACACGTCGGGCTGCTCGCTCTCCGGAGGTGAGGGGGCCACCGCGATGTCGCGGTCCGGCTCCCGGTCGGCCCCGTCCTGCCCCTCACCCGGCGACGGGGCGCCGGAGGGGGCTGGGGGCTCCTCACCGGCGACCGGGACGGTCGCGAGGAGTGCGTCCTGTCCGGCGGCGGGGGTGCAGTCCACTGCCGGCAGGGGCATCGGCTCACTGCCGTCGGCGGTTTCCGGCAGCAGCCGGAGCGAGACGGGCCCGGCGGAGAAGGTGACGTCGCCCTGGGCGGTCACCGTGACGGAGGGCACCTTTCCGGTGTGTTCCAGCTCCAGTCCTCCGTCCTCGCCGAGTGCGGCGGCCGGGGCGGTGAGGGAGGCCCAGGAAGCCTCCGCGGAGCGGGTGTTCTGCCGCACCTGGGCCGTCATCGTCAGCGAACTCGCGACGCTCCGCACATCGGCGGGCAGGGTCCCCTCCAGCACCCCGGGCGGGATCGTCACCCGCACCACCGGCTCGCCCGGCTGCATGGGACGGCCCACGGCACCCGTGTCGGGGAAGGAGCCGCCGACGGCGATCCGCACCGCCCCGGTGCCCTGTGCGAACGCGCAGTCGTAGGTGAGTCCGACATGGATGTCACGGGCCTGCGCGGTGGATCCCGGACCGACGAGCAAGGCGGCGACGAGCCCCGTGGCACCGACTACGGCGACGCGGGCAGCTTGGGAGCGGGTGCTGAAGCCTGTCATCTACGGGTGCCTCTCCAGCTCTGGTCGGTGCGGCAGCACGATCCTGGCGGGGCCTGGCGGGGATGGGCGGTCCGCTGCCCCAAGGGGCCCCGCGGCACGGGGGTCCGGCCGCGGGGCCCCGGAACAGCGGCGGCGTCAGGCCGGGCTGATGGTGTGGTTGCCGGAGACGTCGAAGACGGCCTCGAAGAGGGCCGGGTCACCGTCGTTGATCATGCCGAAGCAGTTCGCGTTCGACGCGACGAGGTCACCGTCGTCGATCACCAGTTGCTTGGTGTCGTTCTTGTAGTGGCCGGTGACGGAGCCGGCGAAGTCGGCGGTGCAGCCGCTGCCGCTGATGCTCGCGTCGACGCCGGTGATCGATCCGTCGACGGCGTTCGGGACCGCGCTCACACCGAGCGCGTTGAGGTCCCACGGGAAGCTCTTGCTGACCACGTCGAACGGGATGCCGATGACCGAGCAGTCCTCGAACGTGAGGGACGTGATGTTGCCGACGTCGTTCGTGGCACTGGAACCGATGGTGCCGGTGGCGGTGGCCGAGGCACACTCCAGGACGGCGGCCGGAACGGTGAGGGTCGGGTTCTGGGCCACGGCGGTGAAGGCGCCGCCCGGGGTGACCGCCCAGCCGGCGGCGGAGGTGGCGGACGCCTGAGTGACGGCGAGGCCGAGTGCGGCCACGGTGGAGGACGCGACCAACGCGGCGTTTCTGATGTATCTGCGCACGGGTGTGTTCCCTTCAGGGGGATCGGCGTACCTGGGGATCGCTCTTCGTCCGCACAGACCGAAGAGGGGTTGCGGCTCGTTCGAGGGACGCGCAGTCCGGGGACTCCCCCGCCCACGGCCGCCAGGCCGCAGGGGAGGAACACGGGTCGAATTCTGTTGGCCACCCGCTCGCCCCTGCTTTCGGAGAGTGACGTTACGAGCGGGTAACCAGTCGCGCAATACTGGTTCGGCAGATTCCCGCAGAGCCCCTACCAGCGGGTATTTTCTTGTCGCCGGCGCAACACCCCACTCCCGTTTTCTTGTCCGGAAGTGAGCGTGGCACCCCCGTCCGCACGCGGCGCACCGTGCGTCTCCCGGCCACCTCCATCCCCGGCCAACCCTGTCGCGCCCGCTGTGCAGGCGTGCTCCTCTGGTCTATGTTCAGCACCCAACGTTCAGCACCCAACGTTCAGCACCCGACGAAGTCGTCGTGCCTGTCGGTCCGTGGGAGCGCTTCCCGCCGCCTGGCCCCCCACCGGACAACCGGAGACCGAGGGGAGAGAACCATGCCCAGAAAGCCGACCCAGCCGTCGGACGCCGGCGAGCCGCTGGGCCCGCTGCCGCAGGAGTTCGCCGCGATCATCAGGCCCGAACTGCCCAGCCTCATCCAGGAGATCGGTATCGAGGTGACGCGCGCGTACCCGGAGTACGGGCGACTGCTCAAGGGGCCGTACGGTCGGGCGATCCAGATCGGCGTCGAACAGAACATCTCCGTCTTCGTCGACCAGGTCGCCTCACCGTCGGCGCCGTCACCGCTGCGCGACGAGATGCTGCGCCGCTTCGGCCGGTTCGAGGCGTACGAGGGCCGCAGCCTGGACTCCCTCCACGGCGCCTACCGGCTCGGCGCCCGGGTCGCGCTGCGCCGCGCCAAACGGATCGGCCGGCGGTACAACCTCTCCCCCACGCTGATGCTCAGCTTCGCCGATGCCCTCTTCGCCTACGTCGACGAGCTCGAAGCCCTCACCAGGGAGGGCTACTTGGAGGTGCAGGCCAGGACCGTCGAACAGGGCTCGGCCGCCCGCCGCAGGCTGCTGCACCTGATCATGGCCGGGCCGCCCGTGCCCCGGCCGGCCGTCGCGGAGCTGTCCGAGCAGGTCGGCTGGCCGCTGCCGGAACAGGTCACCCTGGTCGCCCTGCGCCCGTCGAAGGAATTGGCCGGAACGGAACTCGACAACGATGTCCTCTCCGAACTGGGCGGACCACAACCGCACTTACTCGTCCCGGGACCGGTCGACCTCCGACGAAGACACCTGCTGGAGAAGACGCTGACCGGCCACCGGGCCTCCATAGGACTGACCGTACCGATCGCGAACGCCGCGGACTCCATCCGCTGGGCCCGCCGCCTGCTGGAATTCATCGACTCGGGCATCGTGGACGACGCCCCGCTGACCTGCTGCTCCGACCACATGCTCACGCTGTGGCTGCTCTCCGATCCCGCCCTTCTGGACCGGCTCACCGAGCGTGAACTCGCCCCGCTCGCCGGGCTGACGCCGACCCGCCGGAGCCGGCTGGTGGAGACCCTGCGGATCTGGCTCGACACCCGCGGCACCGCCGCCCAGATGGGCGAACTGCTCGATGTGCATCCCCAGACGGTCCGCTACCGGCTGCGTAGCCTGGAGTCCATCTTCGGCGACCGGCTCGGCGACCCCGACCGCCGGTTCGCCACCGAGGGCGTGCTGCGCGCGCTGCAGCTGCGGGAGCGGCGCGAGCGGCGCTGAACCGATCCCGGACCGGCCGGTCCGGGATCGTCGGGCGGACCCCGTCCGGGCCGCCGCCGTCCGGGGCGCCCCCGTCCAGGCCGCCGCAGTCCAGGCCGCCGCCGCGGTCCGTGCCGGGAGTACGGGCCGGGGGCGGGGTACGGGCGCGAAGGACGCCGTCGGCTGCCGACGTCGCTCAGGCCCCCGATCCTCCCGGTTCCTCCGGTGTCGCCGGCGGCTCGGTGGGCGTCGGCGCGGGCGGACGGAAGAGGACGGCCCGGGCCACGGGCGGGGCGAACAGGGTGGTGACAGGCGCGGAGAGAGTCAGCACGGAGCGGAAGGCGCGCCCCATGACGGCGTCGCCGGCGTAGCGCTCCTGGACACGCCGCAGATACCAGCCGGCGACGCTGTCCACGGGCCCGACGGCGACCGCGTTGCCGACCGCCCCCGGCATCTTGCGGTCCGCCCCGGCGGAGATGTCCCACGCCTGCCGGGACGCCGTGAGGAGTGCGCGCTGCACATGCCGCGTCGTGGGCGTCCGGCCCGGATCGGCCAGTGCGTCACGCAGCGCGACCGCGCTCATCGCGGCAACGGCCATGCCCTGCCCGTAGATCGGGTTGAAGGTGCACAGGGCGTCGCCGGTGGCGAGGAATCCGGCCGGCCGGCGGCCGGGCAGATCGTAGCGGCGTCGGATGTTCGCGGTCCGCCGGTAGCCGAACGCAGACGAGAGCGGTTCGGCCCCTTCCAGCCACCTGTGCAGGAGCGGATGCGGCAGCCTCTTGGCGTACGTCACGAACTCGTCGTCGTCGGTGGGCGGCTCGTCGCCACGCAACCCCGAGACGATGACCAGATGGGTGCCGTCCTCCAGCGGCAGCGCACCGCCGCCATACACCTGGGCGGGGCCGGGGTAGACGTAGTAGCCGACCGTATCGCCGTCGAGGACACCGCTCCTGCCTCGGTAGACGCGCGAGGCGTACGCGAGCCCGGTGTCGATGGTCTCCTCGTGCGCGGCCTCGGCCCCGATCGCCGTCAGCCACTGCGGGGCCTTCGTGCCGCCGCCGGAGGCGTCGACGACCAGGTCCGCCTCAAGGGCCCGCTGCTCCCCGCGGGCGGCGCCGGAGCGGTCCCGCAGCAGCACACCCCGCACGCGCGAGGCGTCACCGAGGAGCCCGACGGCTTCGGTCCCCTCCACCACGCTGATCACCGGGTTGGCGAGAACCCACCGCCGTACCTGCTCCTCGAGCTGCGCGCGGGAACCGGTGTAGATGTGCGTCGTGGCGGGCAGCCGCCGCAACCAGCGCCCCGTCTGCCACATCACCATGTCCGACGGCATGCCCACCCGCGGCGCCCCCGCCGCCCGCAACTCCGCCAGGAAGCCGGGCAGCAGCGACTCCAGGGCCACCTGCCCACCCTCCAGCAGGACATGTGGATGCCGCCCCTGCGGTACACCCGGCCGCGGCTTCATGCCGTCCGGGAACCGGTCGCGCTCGACGACGGTCACCCGGTCGGCGTGCCCGGCGAGGACGTGTGCCGCGAGCAGCCCCGCGAGGCTCCCGCCCACGACGACCGCATGCCGCCCACCCCGGACGCCGCCCACGCCCCAACGGCCCGCTTCTCCGGCAGAGTTCACCGATCCACTCCCCTGATCGCCACGTCGAGAAAGCACCAGTATCCCGCGCCGCAGGGCCAGTTGGCCGTCTTCGCCCCCGTTCTGCGCGTCCGATTCCTTACCGCGCGGTTGCGTACGAAGACCGAACGGGGCTGGGAGGGCCCGGGACCGGTGGATGTGGCGATGTTCCGCAACCAGAGGATCGTCGCGCTCGGCCGACTGGAGGGCACCCTGCCCTGATGTCCTCGTCATGTCCTCGTCCCGGTCAGCCGCGCTCAGTCAGACGTCTGTGCGGCGCCGGACGTCCTGCTCGACGCTCTGGGCATCGGGAAGGATGCCATCACCTTCCGCGACAACGGCGAGGGCGGTTCGTCGACCTGCAAGAAGCCCGGTCGCCGGCGGCGCCCGCGGTTCCGGGCAGTGGCCCAGAGGCAGCGGCCGGGGCGGTGGCAGCCGACTGAGGCGAGTGTGGCGGGAGTCACCCTCGCGCCGCCGAGCGGGCCCCGCCCCGCGATGATCAAGCCCTGGGCCGTTTCGCCGACTTGACCTGCGGATTCGGACGCGGTGACCGGTCACGGGGTGCCGTCGTCACCTCCACGCCGCCGGACCACCGATTCGGGTGCCTCGGCGGCATTCGCGTAAGGTGTGTCGGCAGTGCCGCCGGATACGGACGGCCAGGCGGGGACAGGGCGCGAGCCACTCGCAGGACACCGTGCCCGACGGCCGACCCCACCGGACGCGATCCGCGGGTTGACGGGACCCGGGTGCCTGCTCGGGGCGACGCACCGCCCGAGCAACGAGAAACACGGGGCGACCCGTAACGGTAAAGAAGGACTTCACGTGACCGCCTCCCCCCTCATCCCGGTCCCGATCCCCGACCGGGTCGCGGCCATGATCGGATCCTGTATGCCGGTCCACATCCTGCAGGCGGAGATCGAAGCGGAGTGCGCCGCGCGTGAGGTGAACCTGTTCCGCGGGCCGCTGTGCGCCGAGGACCGGGTGGACCGGGAGCGGGCACTGTCCGTGCTGGCACGGGCGAACAAGGTACTGGCCGCCTACGACCCCCGGCTCACGGTCGCGCCGCGACGCGCCCCCCGCCCGACCGGGCACTGATCGCCGACCACCGACCGACCCGGCACTGACCGCCCGGCGCCTCTCTACGAGGTGCTGACCGGCGTGGCCGGCCGGCGAGGTCCGGCCCCGGCCGGGCGCCCGCCGGTGCCGTCCGGCCCGGCGCGGCTCACGCGCTGTCGAGGGCCTTCACGACCGGTTCCAGCTCCTCCGGCATGACGGCGATCAGGACGACCTCGTCGCCGGCCGCGCACTCGATGATCCGCGCTCTCGGGTTGAGCCCCAGCGCCTCCCGCATCGAGGGCGGCCGGAGCCCGGTCCGTCGCAGGCCGGTGGGCAGGACGACCGTCCGTCCGCCCCATGACGCCTTCCAGGCAAGCGGACCGGCGCCGGTGAGCAGCCGACCCGGCCGCCAGCGCGCCCCTCCGGGCCCGCCCTTGACCATGCACGCGATACCGGTCTCGTCCTTCGCGGTCGCGGCGGACGACCGCTGCCGCTGCTTGCGGTGCACCAGCCAGCCGACCAGTGAGGCGAGTGCTCCGAAAAGTACGAGTTCGACCATGACCGCATTGAAGCAGGTGGGACGTGCCTTCCGGGCTGCGCGGTCGCCCGGTGCGCCCGATCACTCGTTGAACGTGCCGTCGACGTACACCCACGCGCCCTTCTCGCGCTCGAAGTTGCTGCGTTCGTGCAGTTCACCGCGCTTGCCGTGGTGGCGGTAGCGGGCACGGAAGGTGACGGTGCCGGTGGCGTGGAATGCGCTGCCGTCCGTGGTGTCGACGATCTCGAGAGACGCCCACTGCATGCCCGGGTCGAGTTCGAGGTGACGGGGGCGGGTCGAGGAATGCCAGGTGCGCAGCAGGTACGCCGCGTCGTGGGCGACGAAGGCGCTGTAGCGGGAACGCATCAGCAGCTCCGCGGTGGGCGGCCACTCGTCTCCGCGGTGGAACCGGCCGCAGCACTCGCCGTAGGTGGCGGGCAGCCCGCAGGGGCAGGGCGACTCGGCGGTGAGGGCGGGAGGGGTGGTGCCTCTGGTGCGCTTGGTTCGTCGGGACATGGCTTCATTTTCCAGCCATTGCGCGCAGGGGGCGCACCGGTGGCTTCCGAGTCGTGAGGGATCTCCGTATGCTCCGGCGCCGGATGTGGAAGTTACCGTCGGTAAGGAGCATCGGATGGATGGTTCTGGCACCGCGCGACGCACACCGCACACCACCACGCACACCACTCTGCAGGACACCCCGCCGGACTCGGCGGAGGGCACCCTGCCGGACTCACCGCAGTACCCCCCGCAGGACTCACCGCAGGACCGGCCGCGCGCGTCGCGGCGCACCTTCATGGCCGGCGCCGCGAAGGTCACCGGAGCCGCCGCCCTGGCCGGTGCGGGCGTCCCCGGCACGGCGGCCGCCGCCACCGCGCCCGCCACCACCGCGCCCGCCGTCTCGGTCGCGGTGCTCGGAGGCGGCGTCGCCGGCCTGACGGCCGCTCATGAACTCGCCGAGCGCGGTTTCGCGGTCACCGTCTACGAACGCCGGGCCCTGGGCGGCAAGGCCAGGAGCATGGACGTACCCGGAAGCGCCAGAGGGGGCCGCAGACCGCTGCCCGCCGAGCACGGCTTCCGTTTCATCCCCGGGATCTACCACAACCTGCCCGACACGATGCGCCGCATCCCCTTCCCCGGAAACGCGAACGGAGTCTGGGACAACCTGGTCGCGCCGTCCGAGATGTCGTTCAGCCGCACCGGACGGGAGGACCTGCGCATCCCACTCCCCTGGCCCGGCCACCAGCCGCCCGATCTCACGCTCGACGACATCCGCCGCGCCCTGACGGCGATGCTCGACACGGCCCTCGGCATCCCGTTCCACGAGACCGCGTACTTCGTGAACCGCATGCTCGTCTTCCTCACCAGCTGCGACGAGCGCCGCGACCGGACCTGGGAGGCCACACCCTGGTGGGAGTTCATCAGGGCGGACCGGATGAGCCACGACTACCGGCGCATCCTCGCCGTCGGCCTCACCCGCAACATCGTGGCGACCAAGGCGGAGGAGGCCAGCACCCGCACCGTCGCCACACTGCTGGAGGCGTTCGTCCACAACGCACTCGGCCGTGGCGCCGACGGCCCCCTGGACCGGATCCTCGACGCCCCGACCAACGAGGCGTGGATCGATCCCTGGGTCGCCCATCTGACCTCGCTGGGAGTGGAGTTCAAGGTCGGCTGGACCGTCCATGAGATCGCGTACGCCTCCGGGCGGGTCCGCGCCGCCGTGGTCGAGAACCCCCGGGGCGGACGCGAGTCGGTGACCGCGGACCACTACGTCTCCGCGATGCCCGTGGAGCACGCCCGGCGGACCTGGGGGCCCGCGCTGCGCGCCGCGGACCCGCAGCTCGCGCGCTGCGACCGGCTGCGGACCGACTGGATGACGGGTATCCAGTTCTATCTGACCGAGCGCGCCCCCCTGCTCCACGGGCATCTCAACTGCGTCGACTCCCCGTGGTCCCTGACGGCCATCCAGCAGGCGGCGCACTGGCCCGACCGCGACTTCCCGGCCGACTACGGCGACGGCGCGGCCGTGGACTGCCTCTCGGTGGACGTCTCCGAGTGGGACAGGCCCGGCATCCTCTACGGGAAGACCGCGAAGCAGTGCACCCGCGCCGAGGTCGCCAAGGAGGTGTGGGCGCAGTTGAAGGCGGCGGTGAACGACACCGGCCGGACGGTCCTCAAGGACAGCGCCCTGCACTCGTGGTTCCTCGACCCGGGCGTCGACGGCCTCGGCACACCGAACCCGACCAACGACGACGAACTCCTCATCCACCCCGTCGGCACCTTCCACAACCGCCCGCAAGCCGCGACCGCGGTCCCGAACCTCTTCCTGGCCGGCGACTACGTGTCGGTCGACATCGACCTGGCGACCATGGAAGGCGCCAACGCCTCCGCCCGAGCGGCGGTCAACGCACTGCTCGAGCGCACCGGCTCGACGGCGCCCCGCTGCACGGTCACCCCGCTGTTCCGCGCTCCGGAGCTCGACCCCTTCCGACGGCACGACCGCATCCGCTTCCGGCTCGGGCTGCCCAACGCGTTCGACCTCGGCTGACCGGTGCCGGGCCGCCGGCGCCGAGTAGCGTACGGGCATGAAGCTCACGATTCTCGGCGGCGGCGGGTTCCGGGTGCCTCTCGTGTACGGGGCGCTCCTCGGCGATCACGCGGAGGGCCGGGTCACCCGCGTCACCCTGCACGACGTGGACGCGGGCCGGCTCGACGCGGTCGCCCGGGTGCTGGCGGAGCAGGCGGCGGGGCGGCCCGACGCGCCGGAGCTGGTGGTGACCCGCGATCTCGACGAGGCCGTGCGGGGCGCCGACTTCGTCTTCTCCGCCATCCGGGTCGGCGGTCTGGAAGGCCGTGCCGCGGACGAGCGCGTCGCGCTCGCCGAGGGCGTCCTCGGACAGGAGACGGTCGGCGCGGGCGGCATCGCGTACGGGCTGCGCACGGTGCCGGTGGCGGTGGACATCGCCCGCCGGATCGCCGCACTCGCCCCCGACGCGTGGGTCATCAACTTCACCAACCCGGCCGGGCTCGTCACCGAGGCGATGAGCCGGGTCCTCGGCGACCGGGTCGTCGGCATCTGCGACTCGCCGGTGGGCCTCGGCCGCCGGGTGGCGAAGGTGCTCGGCGCCGATCCGGCGACCGCGTGGATCGACTACGTGGGCCTCAACCACCTCGGCTGGCTGCGCGGGCTGCACGTCGGCGGACGCGACGAACTGCCGCGGCTGCTGGCGGACCCGAAGGCGCTGGACTCGTTCGAGGAGGGCCGGCTCTTCGGGCCGGACTGGCTGCGCTCGCTGGGCGCCGTACCGAACGAGTACCTGCACTACTACTACTTCAACCGTGAGACGGTCCGCGCCTATCAGGAGGCGAAGCAGACCCGGGGCGCGTTCCTGCGCACCCAACAGGCGTCCTTCTACGAGGAGATGGAGCGTCCCGGCGCACCGCCGCTCGACACCTGGCATCGCACGCTCGCCGAGCGCGAGGCCACCTACATGGCGGCCAACCGGGAAGCGGCCGGCATCGGTGAGAGGGACGAGGGCGACCTGGAGTCCGGCGGGTACGAGAAGGTGGCGCTCGCCCTCATGCGGGCCGTCTCCCGCGACGAACGCACCACGCTGATCCTCAACGTCCGCAACCGCTCCACCCTGTCCGTGCTGGACGCGGACGCCGTGATCGAGGTCCCGTGCCTCGTCGACGCCAACGGCGCGCACCCGGCTGCGGTCGACCCGCTGCCCCTTCACGCGGTCGGGCTCGTCACGGCGGTCAAGGCCGTCGAACGCGAGGTGCTGGCAGCGGCCGCGAGCGGTTCCCGGTCGGGCGCGGTGCGGGCCTTCGCACTGCACCCGCTGGTCGACTCGGTGAGCGTCGCCCGCCGTCTCGTCGACGGCTACCTCGCCGAGCACCCGGGTCTCGCGTACCTCCACCGCCCGTAGGACCCGTTCACCCGGCCGGAGCACTCCACTCCTTACCGACCTGTGACGGCACGGCGCGGAACGACCGCCCACGGCCCTTCCCGCCGTAGCGTCGCGGACATGCGTGTACTCGTCACAGGTGGCGCGGGCTTCATCGGCTCGCATATCGTCACGGCCCTCACCGCGCGCGGCCATGACCCGGTCGTGCTCGACGCCCTTCTTCCCGCTGCCCATCCCGGGCCCCCGCGACCGCCCGACGCCGAATGGATCCACGCGGACGTGCGGGACGCGGCGGCGGTGGAGCGCGCACTGCGCGGCGTGGAAGCCGTGTGCCACCAAGCCGCGATGGTGGGCCTCGGCACCGACTTCTCCGACGCGCCCGACTACGTCAGCTGCAACGACCACGGCACGGCGGTGCTGCTCGCGGCGATGGCCCGGGCGCGGATCGCGGACCTGGTGCTCGCCGGGTCCATGGTCGTCTACGGCGAGGGCCGCTACGACTGCCCCTCGCACGGCCGGGTCCGGCCCGGCCCACGGGCCGCCGCCGACCTGGCGGCCGGACGCTTCGAGCCGCTGTGCCCCGAGTGCGGCGAGGAACTGGCCCCCGGGCTCGTCGGCGAGGACGCGCCCGTCGACCCGCGCAACGTGTACGCCACGACGAAGCTGGCGCAGGAGCATCTGGCGGCGGCCTGGGCCCGGTCGACGGGCGGGCGCGCCGTCGCGCTGCGCTACCACAACGTGTACGGGCCGGGGATGCCGCGCGACACGCCCTACGCGGGCGTCGCGTCCTTCTTCCGGTCCGCTCTGGAGCGCGGCGAGGCACCGCGGGTCTTCGAGGACGGCGGCCAGCGGCGGGACTTCGTCCATGTACGGGACGTGGCGGAGGCGAACGCGATCGCGCTGGAAGCGGTGCACGGCCGCGAGCCGGGAGCACTGACCGCGTACAACACCGGCCGCGGGACGCCGCACACCGTGGGCGAGATGGCGGCCGCGCTGGCCGCCGCGCACGGCGGGCCGGCGCCGGTCGTGACCGGCGGGTTCCGGCTCGGCGACGTACGGCACATCACGGCGGACTCCGGGCGGCTCCGCGCCGAGCTGGGCTGGAAGCCACGGGTCGGCTTCGCCGAGGGCATGGCCGAGTTCGCCGCGAGCGGGCTGCGGGGTGCTCCATGCTGACCGCGGACGTCGTCCTGCCCTGTCTGGACGAGGCGGAGGCGCTGCCGTGGGTGCTGTCGCGCATCCCGGCCGGCTGGCGGGCGATCGTCGTCGACAACGGCTCCACGGACGGCTCGGCCGACATCGCCCGCGCGCTGGGGGCGCACGTCGTCCACGAACCCCGGCGGGGTTTCGGAGCGGCGTGCCACGCGGGACTGAGCGCGGCGCAGGCCGAGTACGTCTGCTTCTGCGACTGCGACGCGTCGCTCGACCCGGGGCTGCTGACCGGGTTCGTACGGGACGTCGCCGCCGGCGGCTCGGACCTGGTGCTCGGGCGGCGGCGCCCGCAGACACGGGGTGCATGGCCGGCGCACGCCCGGGCCGGCAACGCGGCCCTCTCACGCATGCTGCGCCGGCGCACCGGGGTGCGGCTGCACGACCTCGGCCCCCTGCGCGCGGCCCGACGCACCGACCTGCTGGCACTCGGCCTCACCGACCGCCGCAGCGGCTACCCGCTCCAGATGGTGGTCCGCGCCAGCGACGCCGGCCTGCGGGTGACGGAGGTCGACGTCCCGTACCTGCCCCGGTCGGGCAGGTCGAAGGTCACCGGTACCTGGCGGGGCACCTGGCAGGCCGTACGGGACATGAGCGCGGTGCTCGCCGAACAGCCGCGTCCCCTGGTGGACGGCGGCGCGCGATGAGCGGAACCCTGCTGGTGATCGCCAAGGCGCCGGTGCCCGGACGGGTCAAGACACGGCTCACGCCCTTCCACACTCCGGAAGAGGCTGCGGTCCTCGCGGAGGCCGCGCTGCGCGACACCCTCGACGCGGTGCTCGCCACGCCCGCACGGCGCCGGGTCCTCGTACTCGACGGCAAGCCGGGGGCGTGGCTGCCGCCCGGCATCGACGTCGTGCCGCAGCGCGGGGGCGGGCTGGACGAACGGCTCGCGGACGCGTTCGGGCTGTGCGAGGGGCCTGCGCTGCTCATCGGCATGGACACGCCTCAGGTGTCCCCCGGACTTCTCGCCTGCGGGCTGGAGTTGAGCCCCGGTCAGGCCGCGTTCGGTCCCGCGGACGACGGCGGGTTCTGGGCGCTGGGTCTCGCGGAACCGGACGGGCGACTGGTGCGCGGCGTACCCATGTCGTCGCCCGGTACGGGCGCCGCGCAGCGGCAGCGGCTGGTCGGGGCGGGCCTCGGGGTGCGTGAACTGCCGCGGCTGCGGGACGTGGACACGCCGGACGACGCGCGGCGGGTCGCCGCCGGCGCGCCGGGCACACGGTTCGCCGCGACGCTGGCAGCCATGGCCGGGGCCCGGGCGCGGTGACGGCCGCGCCGGCGGCCGCGTGGCAGGCCGATCCGTACACCGACGCCCTGCGGACCGGCCGCGGCCCGCTCTATCTGCGGCGGCCCGACGGCTGGCTGCTGCCCCTGGAGGTCGAACGCTGGTGCGCCGAACCGGACACGGCCGACGGCACGGTCCTCGCACGCAGCCACGGCGCGGTCCTGGACATCGGCTGCGGCCCCGGCCGCCTCGTCGCGGCGCTCGCCGCGCGCGGAGCGACCGTGCTCGGCATCGACGTCAGCCCGGAGGCCGTGGCCCGCACGATACGCATCGGCGGCAGCGCGCTGCGCCGGTCCGTCTTCGACCCTCTGCCGAGGGAGGGCTCCTGGGACACGGCCCTGCTGATCGACGGCAACATCGGCATCGGCGGCGACCCGCGCGCCCTGCTGTCACGCGTCGCCCGGCTCGTCGCTCCCGGCGGCCTGCTCCTCGCCGAGACGGCACCGCTGGACATCGACGAACGAGTCCGCGTCCGCGTCTTCGACGGCATCGCGACGGAGGGCACGCCGTTCCCCTGGGCCCGGGTGGGCACGGAGGCGCTGCTGAGGTACGGGCGGGGTGCGGGGTGGACGCTGCGGGAGGAGTGGGGGGTGGGGGCGCGGCGGTTCGTGGCACTGGGGCGGGGGCGGTAGGGGCGGGCCGCGGGTGCGGCGTCCGCTGCGCGGGGCCTGTACTCTTCCCCGTCCCTTCCCGCGACCGGGGCAAGCCCCGGACCCCGTACGGCGTTCGGCCGTCCCCTCGATCGCCGGGCGGGCTCTTTTGGAGCCCCGTCGGCGATTGAGGCGCGGGGCCCGGGGGCAGAGCCCCCGGTTACGGGGAGGGGACAAGCCCGCCGCAGGCGCCCCGCACCCGAGTGAGCAACGCGGCAGGTCAACGCGCCCAGGGCCGTCCGCCGGCCCGCGCGCCCCGCGCCGCCCGCCTGCCGCGCAGCCATCGCGCCGCCAGGACGGCTCCGGTCACGGCGGCGACCCCGGCGAGCGACAGCAGCCAGTTGCGCGGGTAGTCCAGCGGCAGCACGGAGGGGTTCCCCGGGGTGCCCGGGGCGAGCAGCACCGGCAGGGCGATCGCCGTCAGACTGCCGGCGGTGATCAGGGCGCCCCGCAGCAGGCCGCGGGCGGGCAGCAGGGCCAGCAGCAGGCCGGCGCCGAGCACCAGGGGTGCGACGAGGAGGTCGTGGACGAGGACGGCACCGGCCAGCCACAGGGCGACGTCCTTGAACTGCCCGCCGCCGACGAGGAGGGACAGGCCGACGGTCATCAGGGCGAGGCCGGCCGCGCCCAGCACGATCCGCATCACACCACCTCCATTCCGCTGACCCATTTCGTCTGCCAGACACCCGGCCGGTTGGGGGCGATGACGCGGGCGGGGTAGCCGTGGTCGAGGGAGAGGACCTCGCCGTTCAGGCGCAGCGCCAGGAGGGTGAGCGGGTCGTCGGTGTATCCGCCGCCCATCTCCATCACCCGGTAGGCGCCGCGCCTCTCCAGGGACACGACCCGCAGCGCGGCGCCGGGCGGCGCACCGGCCCGTTCCAGCAGGTCCCGGACGCGGACGCCGGTCCACCGTGCGGACTTGCTCCAGCCTTCGACGCAGGCGATGGGCAGGGTCACGGTGTGCTGCGGCAGCGCGGCGAGCTGGTCGAGGGTGAGGCTGTAGGAGCGGGGGCCGGTGACGGTGAGCCGCCAGCCGTCGAGGGCCGTAGGGCCGACGCCGGCCGCCGCGGCGGTGCGGTTGACGGGCAGGCCCTGCTCGCCGTGGTCGGGGTGGCGTGGTGCGAGCAGGTCGAACCACCGCAGTGGCGTGAGCGACTGGCCGACGGTGGTCAGGGTCACCGCCCCGACAGCCGCCGCCACCCCGGCGAGCAGGGAACGCCGGTCCGGCCCCTCCTCCGCGGGCAGTTCCAGTGTCCCGGGCGAACGGCGGCTCCAGTGCGCTTTGATCTCGGGGTATTTGACGGCGATGTGGAGGACGAGCGCGCCCAGCAGCAGCCAGGCCACCGCGAAGTGCACGGGAATGAAGGAGAACGGCCACGGATACCACTGGGCGGTGTTCAGCAGGCCCGTGCCGAGCTGGAAGACGGACGCCGCGACGAGCACGGCCACCGAGATCCGTTCGAGGGCGTGCCGTACCGACCGCAGCGCGGGCCACACGAACAGCCTCGGGTAGACGGCCCACAGCTTGGCCAGCAGCAGCGGGATCGCCGCGATACCGCTCGCGACGTGCAGTCCCTGGGTGACCCGGTACCCCCAGACGGGGCGGCCGGGCAGCGCCCCGGCGAGCCAGTCCGGCGGCCGCTGCACATAGTGGCTGAGCACGCCGGTGACGAAGCACAGGGCGATCGCAGCGCCGAGCCACCGGCCGATGGCGGTGGCGGTCCGGGGGTCGTGCAGCCGGCCGGCGAACCTGGGCGGCCGGAGGGTGAGCGGTGGTCCGGCTCTCCTGATCCTCATGTCCTCCATGAGAACCCCACGAACCACCCGCGGGAGGGTTCCGACACCTTACGGAATGGGGACGGCAGGGGGCGTCTGCGCGGTGCGGGCCGGTTCGGCTGCCAGGCTGAGAGCCGTGATCAACATGCGCTCACTGACGACCGGTGTTCTCGTCGCCGGCCTGACCGCCGTGCTCGCCGTGACGGTCCTCAAAGACGGATACATCACCGATCCGGGGGGCCTGTCCCGGTGGTACGCCGTCTGCTGGATCCTGTTCGCCGCGGCGGCCTTCGCGGTGCGCCGGGCGCCGGTGCGGCACGCGGTGGTGCTGATCCTCGCGGGCGGCGTCGCGGTCGCCGCGACCGGGCTGCTCGCACCGCCTCGGACCAGCACCGACTCGTACCGCTATGCCTGGGACGGCCGGGTGCAGGCCGCCGGGATCTCTCCGTACGATCACCCGCCGGCCGATCCGGCCCTCGTGGAGCTGCGTGACGACTGGCTCTTCCCGACCGGTGCGCGGTGCGAGGCACCCGAGCGGGCCCGGATCGCCGGGCCGAAGGGCGAGGTGCACTGCACCCGGATCAACCGGCCGAAGGTCCACACGATCTATCCGCCGTTCGCCGAGGGCTACTTCCTGATGGTGCACGCCGTCGCGCCGGACGACGCACGGCACAAGGCGCTGCAGGCGGGCGGCGCCCTGATCGCCGTCGGCACGACGGTCGCCCTGGTGGTGGTGCTGCGCCGGCGCGGCGATCCGCGGAAGGCGGCGTACTGGGCGTGGTGTCCCGCCGTGCCGCTGGAGGCGGTGAACAACGCGCACGTCGATGTGGTCGGGGTGCCGCTGGCGGTCGTGGGGCTCGCGATGGTGGTCCGCCGCCGCTTGGAGGGCGGCGTGCTCCTGGGTGCGGCGGTCGCGACGAAACTGCTCCCGGCGGTGGTGCTGCCGGGCGCGCTGGCGGGGGTGCGGCGATGGCGGGACGCGGCGGCCGTCCTGGTGCCGGCCGCGGCCGTCGTGGCGCTGTCGTACCTGCCGTACGTCCTGCTCTCGAACAGCTCCGTGCTCGGCTATCTGAGCGGCTACACCGAGGAGGAGGGGTACGACGACCCGTCCGCCCGCAACCGCTACGCGCTGCTGCGGCTGGTACTGCCGGACGCCTGGGCGCTGCCGGCGGTCGTGGTGGTGACGGTGGCCGTCGTCGGGTACGTGCTGCGGCGCGGCGACCCGGAACTCCCGTGGAGCGGGGCGCTGCTGGTGACGGGCACGGCGTTCCTGCTGATGACCCCGGGGTACTCCTGGTACGCGCTGCTGCTGGTGGCGCTGGTGGCGCTCGACGGCCGGTGGGAGTGGCTGGGTGTCGCGGCGGCGGGTGCGGCCAAGTACGTCACCGTGCATCTCGACGCCGACGGGGAGACCATCGGCACGACCGCGTACGCCCTCGCGGCCGTGGCGGTGCTCGTCGGCCACGTCGTGCGGCGGTCGCGCGGCAGGGGAGCACCGGCCGCCCGGACGGGGGCGCCGGGTCGGGAACGTGACTCCGGGCCGGCGGTGGCGGTGGAATGACGGCGCCGCCGACGGCGGAGAACGGTTGCCCGGCACGCCTCACCGGCCCACGCGCCCCAGGGCTTCCGGCCGGCCGAGCCGCCGCCCCCGCGGCAGCAGCTCAGCCGACCAGGAAGTCCGCCTTGCCGGCCTTCGCTCCCTCTATGAACGCCTCGATCTCCCCGGAGGTGTAGATGAGAGCGGGGCCGTCGGGGTCGGCGGACTGACGCACCGCCACCCTGCCGTCGGCCAGTTTCATGGTCTCGACGCAGTTGCCGCCGTTGCCGCCGCTCCAGGGTTTGTGCCAGCCCTCCTCGCCGAGCTCGGCGGCCGGCATCCCGTTGTATATGCGGTCCATTCACAGCTCCTTGCGGAGATCGTCGAGGATCTCCCTCGTGCGTTGCACCGACGCGGCCTGTGCCGCCATGCGGTCCATGACCTCGAGGTGCGTGGCGACCTCGGGGCGCGCGTCGAGGTAGACGGCGCCGGTCAGGTACTCGCTGTAGACCATGTCCGGGAGCTCGGGCACGGCGAATCGGAAGAGCACGAACGGGCCGTACGTTCCGGGGTGGTGGCCCGTCGCGAACTCGGCGATCTGCAGGGTCACGTTCGGCAGCCGGGCGCCCTCGATCAGCCTTTCGACCTGGCCCTTCATCACACCCGGTGCCCCGACGGGGCGGCGCAGGACCGTCTCGTCCATGACGACCCAGAGCCTGGGGGCGGCCGGCCGTGTGAGCAGGGACTGGCGCTCCATGCGCAGTGCCACGTGCCGCTCGACGTCGTCGGGCTCGGTGTGGCCGATGGCTCCGCCGAGCATGATCGCTCTGGCGTAGTCCTCGGTCTGGAGCAGGCCGGGCACGAACTGCGGTTCATACGCACGAATGAGGCTCGCGGCGCCCTCCAGGCTCACGTACATGCTGAACCAGTGGGGCAGGACGTCGTGGAAACGCTGCCACCAGCCGGGCCTGTTGGCCTCCTCGGCCAGCTCCACGAAGCCGCGGGCCTCCTCGTCGCCGACGCCGTAGGCACCGAGCAGCAGTTGCACGTACGGGATCTTCAGGGCGACCTCGGCGGTCTCCATCCTGCGGATGGTGCCGGGGGCGACGCGAAGCACCTTCGCCGCTTCCTCGCGCTTCATACCGGCGCGCTCCCGCAGATCCTGCAGGCGCTTGCCGAGGACGACCTGCCCCACGGTGGGGGCGGACCGCGGTTCACTCACTTCGAGACCTCCCCACGTGCTGTGTGCGAGCAGTGTGCCACGCCCCGGACCCGATGAATATGTCCACTCTGCATTTTTCAGAGTGGGGGTTGCCAAGGTGGCGGTTGCAGCGGGAGAGTGTTCATGTGAACCGTGACGCGCTCGCCTCCGAGCTTCCGGCCCCCCGCGCGGGGACCGATCTCACCCGGTACGCCTTCGAGTTGCCGGCGCGCGTCGAACATGTCTCCCGGGCCAGAAAACGGGTGTCCGCACGCCTGGCGGGCTGGGGCGTCGACGGGGACCCGCACGACACGGCCCTGCTGGTCGTCTCCGAGCTGTTCACCAACGCCATCGTGCACACCGACGGCCATCTGGTCGCCTGCGAACTCCAGGCCGGAGCCGAGCGGTTGCGGATCACCGTGCAGGACCGGGGCCGCACGGCCACCGGCCCGCGCGTGTGCCACGGAGCGACAGGCGAACGCGGGCGCGGGCTGCTGCTCGTCGAGGCGGTGAGCTGCGCATGGGGCACGTACGACGCCGTACCGGGCACGGGCCGCGCCGTGTGGGCGGAGCTTGCCTGCAACCCCCGGCCGCCGTTCGGTGAGGGACCGCCGACGACGGAGTGGCTGTGCTGAGGGATCTGGCGCCACTCCGCTCCCGGGGCGTACGCCACGACCACGCCGACCACCTCTCCCGGCTCGACGTCCCGGCCGCCCTCCATACGGATCTGGGGTGCGACGCGGTCGGCGTGCCCGCCCGTCACGGATTCCGCCTGCTGGTCCGGATGCCGAGCGCCGGCTGCGTGTTCGCCGACAGCGCATGGTGGTGGTGGATCGTTCCCGCCGGCTCCGACCTGGATCTGACCTGGCCGCTGCCCTCCCACTACGCCCGGGGGGCCAGGGTGCCCGGGGCCGGCACCCGGCTGATCCGCCGACCGGCGGGCCCGAGCCCGTACACCCCGCCCATCCCTCTCTACCTGATGGCATGTCAACTCACCGGTACGGCACCGCGTTGGCCCGCCGAGGTGGGCGGACCGGGCCGAGATACGGTCTGATCCCGCCGGACGAGCACGAAGCGGTCCCACCGGTCCGCCGGCGGAACCGCCCGGATAGGCTTCCCCGCATGTCAGAAGTGAACACGGGCCCCGAACGAGACGGCCTCACACCGCGCCAGGCCCGCGGCGTGCGGATAGCACTGTCGGCCGCCATCATGACCGCGGTGGCCGCCACGCTGGCGCTGCGGCTGGGCAGCACGCATTCGGTGCTCACCGTCGGCTTCTACGGCATCGCACTGATCCTCTCCGGCACCGCCCTCGTGCTCAGCCGCGCCGGACGCACACGGTGGGCCACCCTCATCCTCGGCATCGGCGTGGCGGTGGCGGTCGTCGCGGAGTGGGCCGTCGCCTCGATGGGCTGAGCCCGACGGGCCCGGGCGTGCCGGGCCCCGGCGGAACGGGGCGGCCTGGCCCGGCCGGTACCGGGCCTGAACCCGAGCGGCGGGACGCGGGCATCCGGGGCAAGCCCCTGCCTCCGCGCACCTGCACCAGCACCGCGTTTCGCGCAGTGGCGGGCCGATCTCCCCCTACGGCCTGGCGGCCGCGGGAGGACCGCCCAGCCGGGCCGGATATGCCGTTGCGCGGCACCGCCGCCCGCCGGGCAGGGGCACTTCGAGCGCCGCCGGCGACCGTGGCGCGGGCCCCGGCACGGGGGCGGGTCCTGGGACGTGCGGCCGTCAGGGCGCGCGTCAGCCGCCGGAGACCGCGCGCAAGTGGCTTCTCCCCCGGCGCACGCCGGGCGCACCGGCCGAACGGTTCTCGCGGAGGGCCAGTGTCATCCGCGAGAAGCCCTTGTCCTGGAGCGTCGCCGGAGTCTCGTCGATGATCCGGCAGTCGGTGCGGCCCCAGCGCGGATCGGGGTGGCTCACCGGCCGTACGGCTCCGTCGTGATGGATGGCGGACGCGCCGACCGCGCTCATCCAGTGCGGCAGGCCGCACCGGTAGGCGGCGTCCATGATCGGGTCGTCGGCGATGTCGTCACGAATGGCCTGAAGCGCACCGTCGTCGCCGTGCTTGTCGAGTGCCGCGGCGAGCTGGGCCATCAGCGGCAGGCACCAGCTGGTCTCGTGCTCGCCGAGCACCGTCCGGGCGTCGGGGTGGAACAGCACGAACCGCAGGAAGTTGCGGTCCGGCATGGCCGTGGGGTGCGGCCCGATGCCACGGAAGAGGGCGGCGAAGGCGGGGTTGGTGTGCACCACGTCCCAGTGCCGGTCGAAGAGGACAGAGGGCAGCGGCACCGTGTCCATCACCGCGGCGTAGTCCCGCAGATAGGACTGCGTCTCGGGGTCCGCCGGTCCGTCCGGCCCCGACGGCGGCCGCGGCGGCCGTACGGGCACCGGCGGCGGTACGGGGACGGCGGGCCGGTGCGGGGCTGGTCGGTGCACCGGCCGCGAGGGCGGCACCGGGCCCGAGGGCCTGACGGGCGTGTGCCCGTCGAAGGCACCGCGCACCGTGTCGGGCGTGTCCGGGTCGCCGGCGAGGCACTGCAGCCCGCCCTGCCGGTCGTTCAGTTCCAGGGCGTCCACGAGGGCGCACAGCGTCTCCTCGGGCCACTCGCGGCCGGGCGTGCGCTCCCAGGTGGCGTAGGTGTAGGCGGTGACGCCCAGGCGGGCGGCCACCTCCTCGAGGCTGAGGCCCAGTTCCTCGCGGCGCCCTCTGAGGGCGTCACCGAGCCGCTTCGTACGGGCCGCGGCCCGAGCGGCACCCGCGGAGCTCGGGCGTCCGCGGACACCCCGGCGCCCGACGCCCACCTCATGTGTCATCGAGAACGCCACCCTTCTCGGAGCGTGCCGCAAGTCCCGCTGCGACAGCCCCCTTTGGATCTTCACACCGCGTGGCGATCCTGCTACCGCGAACAAGGGGATGTCAACTATCGTGGCATTCCGCGCCGCTGAGCGCTCAAATCACGCCACAGCTGTGGCAAGACCTTGGCTGCCAGGACAGGAATAGGGTTAACTTCCGGCAGCCCCGCAGGATGCGGGGCTGCCTCGCGTGATCTAGGAGACCTACTGGTGACAGACGGCTTCTCGGTTCCGGGTCCAACGGCCACAGGCCCTCTGGCGGCATCGGTTGCCCGGGTCACCGAACTTGCGGACAAGCTCGGAATGAGCCACGGCGAGGTTTTCGACGTCCAGAAGCTCTCCGAGGCGTCCGGCGTCCCCGTCGACGTCGTGCGCGCCCTCCTCGAGGGGCGCGCGGCAGGCGAACCCGACCTCCAGGCACGCTTTCTGCAACGCTTCAACCTGCTGCGACGCACCCGGCTCAAGCCCAACGGCCGCCGGTACACCCAGCAGGAGATAGCCGACGGGGCGGGCATGTCACGCCAGCAGGCGGGCGCGCTCATCAACGGCGACCGCCGGCCGACGATGGAGCACTGTGACGCGATCCAGCGCTTCTTCAAGGTGCACGCCGGTTTCCTCACCGCCGACGACGCCGACGCTCTCGACGGTGCCCTCCGGCGCACCGAGCAGCGCCTCCTCCAGGACTACGCGGGCGACGGCGGCGACCCGCTGGAGCGGCTGCTGCAGGACCACGGCGTACGCGGCATCGCCTGGCGGGCGGCGCAACTGCCCAGCGACAAGCACCGGGACAAGGTGACCGAATGGCTCGACATGCTTCTGGAGAGCGTGAAGCCCGCACCGGACACGGATCCTTCCACGGAGCCCTGATTTCCGGACAGGCTTGGATTTGGACGTGTCTGTGAAGGTTCTGACGGGGAGAGGAGAGCGGTGAGCATAGGCAAAGAGATGCGCCGACTGTGCGGCGAGCTGGTCGGCGGAATCGATCTCCCCGCCCCCGCAGAACCCGCCGACCTCTACTCCGCGCTGTGCAAGGGCATGAGCAAACACCGTGGCAGGCCGGTGCGTTACCGCACGGCGCCCTTCCCGCCGGGCACCGCCAGCGGCCTGTGGCTCGACATGGCCGAGCAGGACCTGGTCGTCATCGAGGAGCGCACGGCACCCGACCACCAGCTGGTGATTCTCGGCCATGAGCTGTGGCACATGAAGGCCGGCCACTGCAGCCATCACGTCGAGGGCGCGGCCGTGGCCGCCCGGCTGCTGTCCGACGAGGCCGACCTGCAGGCGACCGTGCTGAAGGTCGCCGCGCGCACCCGCTTCGACCAGGCGGAGGAGAACGAGGCCGAGAGCTTCGGGCTGCTGCTCGGCAGCAAGTGCCGCGCCTGGCTCGCCGGTTCGAACGGCCGCGGCCCCGTCCGGCGCGACGGGCTCGCGGGACGTATCGAGGCGTCCCTGGGATACCGCGGGCCACAGGGCTGAGGCGTGAACGGACCGGACTACTACATCCCCGCCGCCGCACTGGGAATCGCACTCGCGTTCAAAATTCCAGGGATGCGGCGCGACTGGCGCGACCCGTTGCTCCGGTCCGTGTGCGCCCTGCTGATCCTCGGCGCGTCCACCTTCTTCTTCGCCGCGCCGCCCACCATCGCCGAGGTCAACCGCATCACCGGCGTCCCCAACTTCTCCGCGCCGCTGGTCTACTGCATCCTGTCCGCGTTCAGCGCGTCCTGCCTGGTGCTCCTCGTCAACTGGCGCGGCGGCCCGCAGGAGGAGACCCGGCGGATCTCACTGCGCTGGATGGCCGCGTACAGCGTGGTCATCGGGGCGCTCGTCCTCCTCTTCCTGCTGGGCGACGCTCCCGTGGAGCGGCTGCGGGACCTGGACACGTACTACGCCAGGACGCCGTACATCCGCGAGATGATCGCGCTCTACCTCGCTGCCCACAGCGTCGCCGCGGTGGGCATGACCGTGCTGTGCTGGCGCTGGTCGCTGAAGGTGAGCGGCTGGCTCCGCGGCGGTCTGGTGACGATCGTCGTCGGGTCGCTGTTCAACCTCGCGTACGGAGTCACGAAATCGCTCGCCGTGGCCGCCCGCTGGGCCGGGCACGACTGGGACGACCTCTCCACGCTGGCCGCGCCGCCGCTCGCCTCGGCCGGCGCGCTGCTGAGCGCCGTCGGCTTCGTCCTGCCGCTCGTCGGCCAGCGGGTGTCCGACAGCTGGCACACCTGGGCGGTCTACCGCCGGCTCGGCACCCTCTGGCGCGAACTGCGCTCCACCGCGCCGCCGGGCCAGCCCTCGGTACGCATCTCGCTCTTCTCCCCGGCCGAACTGCGCGTCATCCAGCGGGAGTCCGACATCCACGACGGGATGTTGCAGCTCGACCCGTACTTCGACCGCGTGCTGCGCGAGGACGCCTACGCCGAGGCGCTCACCGCCGGAGCCGACCCCCGGCAGGCCCACGCGGTGGCGGACGCGTCGATGGTCGCCGCCGCCCTGCGGGCCCGGGCGGCCGACCCCGAGGGGCGGATCGTCAGGTCCGCCGAGTCCTGCACACCCGTGGCAGCCGCCGGACCGCGCGACCTCGTGCGCATGTCCCTCGCGCTGCGCCATTCCCCCGTCGTCGAAGCAGCGCGCATGCGTGCGGCCAGGTCAGAGAGCGGCACCCGATGAGCAGCGATCCCTTGAGAAGTCGTCACAACCCGGGCCGCAGAGCCGTGGTCGTCGGCGGCGGTCTGGCCGGCATGCTGGCGGCAAAGGCCCTCGGCGCGCACGTGGAGGAAGTGACGGTCGTCGAGCGGGACGCGCTGCCCGACGGGCCGCGATCACGCAAGAGCCTCCCGCAGGCCCACCACGCCCATCTGCTGTGGTCCGGCGGGGCCCGGGCGATCGAGTCGCTGATGCCCGGCACCACGGACCGCTGGCTCGCCGCCGGCGCCCGCAGGATCGCGCTGCCGACCGGGCTGGTGTCCATGTCGTCGCAGGGCTGGTTCCGCCGCTTCCCCGAGATGCAGTTCCTCGTCGCGTGCAGCCGGGACCTGCTCGACTGGGTGGTACGCGAGCAGGTGCTCGCCGGTCCCCGGATCACCCTCCTCGAACGCACCGAACTGCTGGGTCTGCAGGGCGCCGCCGGGCGGGTCGACGGCGTGCGCGTGCGCGGCGACGCGGAGGGCGAACGGGTGCTCCCCGCGGACTTGGTCGTCGACACGAGCGGCCGCGGCTCACGGGCCCCCGAGTGGCTGCGGGACCTGGGCGTGGGCGAGGTGCGCGAGGAGAAGGTCGATTCGGGCCTGGCCTATGCGAGCAGGATCTTCCGGGCGCCCGAGGGCTCGGAGGAGTACCCCGTCGTCAACGTCCAGGCCGACGCGCGGGAGCCGCGGCCCGGCTGCACCGCCACGATCGTGCCCATCGAGGGCGGACGGTGGCTGGTGACGCTGTCCGGCACACGCGGCGGCCGGCCGACGAACGCGGCCGACGAGTTCGAGGACTTCGCCCGATCCGTACGGCACCCCGTCGTCGCCGACCTCATCGCGCAGGCCGAGCCGCTGACGGACGTCGTCGTCTCCCGCAGCACGGTCAACCGACGGCGCTACTATGAGAAGATCCGCGACTGGCCGGAGGGCTTCGTCGCGCTCGGCGACTCGGTCGCCACGTACAACCCCGTCTACGGGCACGGGATGTCGGTCGCCGCGCAGGGCGTGCTCGCGCTGCGCGAGGCGCTGGCGGCGGCCGGGGGCGTGGGCTCCCCGGGCCTCGCCCGCCGGGTCCAGCGGGCGGTCGCCCGGCCGGTCGCCACGGCCTGGGACCTGGCCACGGGACAGGACATCCTCTACCCCGGTGCGGTCGGCAAGCCCCCCGGGGTCGCGGTGCGGGCCCTGCGTACCTACGTCGACCGGCTGATGCTGACCGCGACGGGCCGGCCCCTGGTCGCCAAGGCGCTGTTCGACGTGATGACGCTGTCCGCGCCGACGGCTTCCCTCGTCCGGCCGGAGATCGCACTCGCGGTGCTGCGCGGCTCCAAACTGCCGCCGCTGCCCGGACCGCCGCTGAGCGACGACGAACTGCGGATCGCGAAGGAGCCCCGCGGCGAACGGGAGGCGGACCCGGCGGGCGCGTAACAGCCGATCCCCGGCGGGCGCGTGGCAGCCAGCCCCCGGCGGGCGCGTGGCAGCCAGCCCCCGGCGGGAGCGTGGCAGCCAGCCCCCGGCAGGCGCGTAAGGGCGCCTTCAGCGGCAGGGGCGGCACAACAGCCGGCCTCACCGGCGGCGCCCGGCGGGCGGGGCGCTGCCTGCCTCCCGTCGTGTCACCCGGCGGCGGACCGGCCGTCGCCGGTCCGCGCTTCTGCCGGGGCGCCGGGGGTGAGCGTGAAGTCGGCGAGACCGTAGGGCCGTCCGTTGACCTGAAGCTGCACCCGGTGCAATCCGGGGTGGTAACGGCGCGTGCTGATGGGCCGGAAGGAGTGGCGGCGGACTTGGGACCACCGCTCACCCGGGGCCAGGGTGCGGGTGGTCAGCTTGAACACCTTGGGGCTGAGGGTTCCGTTCGCCTTCCGGTGGTGGACGACGTAGTCGATCATCAGGTCGGCCGCCTGCGAGCCGGTGTTGGTGACCTCGTAGGCGAAGACCAGGTGCCCGCCGGACGGCACGTCGGGTGTCCGGACGTCGGGGCCGGTGACATCGACCGCGGCGTCGTGGTCGTGGCCGAGGAGGGCCAGGGCCTGCGGGTGCCCGGCCTTGACGAGCGTGCGCAGACCGTGCCGCACCAGGGCCGGCGTGGTGGCGGCGGGGTCGGCGAGCCAGCGGGACGCGGTGGCGACGGCGGTCTCCGGGTGGTCGCGGCTGATGTCGTTCAGGTGGTTGGCGACCGACCGCCTGACGTACTCGGAGGAGTCGCGGTACAGCGAGTCCAGCACGGGGAGGGCCGGGGAGGGGTCGGTGACGAGCTCTGGCAGGCGGGTCGCCCAGGGCAGGCGCGGCCGTGTGCCCTCGCTCGCCAGACGGCGCAGGTGCGGATCGGGATGGTCGGTCCACGGCAGGATCGTCCGCAGCGCCCGGTGGAGATCGTGGCGGAGGAAGGGCCGTACGGCGCTCTCCGCCGTGAGCAGCGGCGTGAGATCCGCCAGGAGGCCGAGTGCGGGTTCGAACACGCCGTGTGCGAGGGCGCGCTCGGCGACCGCCTCGTTGACCGGGAAGGTCATCCATCCGACGAAGCCGGGGTGCCGCAGCGCCGCGCGGAGAGCGGCGGCGAAGCCCGGGTAGTCGTCCGGCAGGTCGGCGAGCACCGCTTCCTTCACGGCGGCGACGCGCCCGCTGAACGTCAGGCCGTCCAGGCGGGCGCCGCAGCCGCGCAGGGCGGTCGCCGGTGCACAGCCGGCTGCCGTCATCACGAGCGCCAGTTCGTCGGTGGTGTGCGCGTTGAGCAGTTCCTCGGCCGTGGGCACGGCTGCCTCCTCGTAAGTCTCCCGCGCCGGTCCCGTGCCGTGGTGCTGCGGGACGGGACCGGCGGCTGCTACGGCTGCTGCGGCTACGGCCGGGCGCTGTGCAGCACCTCGGCGTGCCGCATCTCGTGGACCTCGCCGATCAGACCGAAGAATCCCGCGGCGGCGGGTTCGCCGGGCATCTCCCGGGCCGCGCGGGCGGCTGCTTCGGGGGACGACCAGAGGAGGAAGTCCATGAGGGAGCCGTCCTGTGAGCGGGCCAGATACGCGCCGAGGAAGTCGGCACCGTACCTCTCGCGCAGCAGGGCGACCAGCCCGTCCCGCTGGGCGGTCAGCTCGGCGGGGTCGGTGGCCTCGAAGCGTACGTACTCGATCGTCGTGCTCATGCGGCACTCCTTCCAGATGGCTCGTCACGGATTTTCGAGCCGGAAACCGTGAGTGGAAGCTATCACGGGTTCGCGATACCGAATACGTGAGTCCGGTAGCTTGGGGACATGAGCCTCAAAAACCTCCACGAGATGCCGTGGATCGGCGAGGACGCCGCGCTCGACCTCGCCAACACCGTCGTGTGCGGCGCAGGCCCGTCCCGCGGCGACATCGACCTGCTGGCCGACGAGGAACTGAGGGCGGCATGGCGGACCCGGGCGGCGGACCGGGCGCTGGCGGCCCTGCCCCTGGAGGAACTGACACGGCTGCGCGACCCCGCCAGGGCCGCCCTCGGCGCGGCGGCCCGGCGGGCCCGGCTGCCGGAGGCGGCGCGGACACGACTCAACGACCTCGCCGCACAGGCTCCGGTGACGTTCGAGGTCGGGAAGGACGGCCGGCTCACCGAGCGGGAGGGCGGCGGCCCGGTCGCGGGCAGGGTGGCCCGGCAGGTGCTCGTCCTGGCCACCGGACCGGACCAGGCCAGGCTGCGGCGATGCCCCGCACCCAGCTGCGGCATGTTCTTCCTGGCGCGCCGGCGCGACCAGGCATGGTGCTCGGTGGGGTGCGGCAACAGGGCGCGGTCGGCCCGCCGCCAGGCCCCCCGCCCGGAGTGACCTCCGGCGCCTCCGTGAGACGGACAGAGGCCCGGTTGCAAAAATATGGCGACCGGTCTATTTTTCAGGCATGGGACAGAAGGGCGAGGAGACGCGGAGCCGGCTGCTGGACGCGACCCAGCAACTCATCGAGTCGGGCGGTTACTTCAACGCGGGGCTCAACCAGGTCGTGGCCGCGAGTGGAGCCCCGAAGGGCTCGCTGTACTTCCACTTCCCCGGCGGCAAGGACCAGCTCGTGGAGGAGTCCGTACGGCGGGGCGGCCGGGAGATCGCCCGGCTGATGGCGGACCTCGGCGCGGACGCCGCCGGTCACCGCACGGTCGACATGCTCACGACCCTCGTTCAGGTGCTCGCCGGCAGGCTCGAGGAGTCCGACTGGCGCAAGGGGTGCCCGATCGCCACGGTCGCCCTGGAGATGGCCGCCGCCAGTCCGAGTCTGCAGAAGGCGTGCTCGGAGGTGTACCGGTCCTGGGAGACGACCCTCGCCGAACGCCTGACCGCGGACGGCCATCCGTCGCCCGACGGGACCGCGACCGCGGTGCTCTGCCTGATCGAGGGCGCGCTGGTGCTCGCACGGGCGCATCGCAGCCGTGAGCCTCTCGACCGGGCGGCGCATTCGATCGCATCCCTCCTCCGACCCGGGCCCTCCGACCCGGGCGCCGTGGCGGCCCGGGCCCTCTGATTCGGGCCCTCCGATTCGGGGGCCTGGACACTGCGACCCGGGCCCTGCGACCTGGGGGCTGCAACGCGGCCCCTCCGACCTGGGCGCGGTGGCCGACAGGACACCTCGCCCGCTCCACGAGCCGTTCGACCGGGCGCTTCGTCGCCCAAAAAATATGTAGACCAGTCTATAAGGGAGTGTTGTGTCCACTGACTCCGTCGTCTTCGGCGCCGCCGGCTTCATCGGTCGGGCGCTCGTCGCCGAACTGCTCGGCCGTGGCCGCCATGTGGCCGCCGCCGTCCGCGGCTCCGCCGCCCCTCTGACGTCCTGGCTGCACGCCTCGGGGGTCGACACCGGCCGGCTGACCGTCGTGACCGCCGACATCACCCGTCCCGGGCTCGGCCTGCCGCCGAACGACCTGCGGGAGGCGCGGGACGTCTACAACTGCGCCGCCCGCTTCGCCTTCGGACTCGACCCGGACGAGGCGCGGGCGGTCAACGTCACCGGAGCGCTGAACGTCCTCGACTGGACCGCGGCCAGGACCTCCGTGCGCCGCCTCGTCCATCTCAGCGGCTACCGGGTCGCCGCCGAGGACGACCCGAGCCCGAAGGGCCGGCTCGGCGCCTACGAATCCTCCAAGCGAGAGGGAGACACCGCCGTACGCCGCCGGGCCGGCGAAACCGGCGTGCCCCTGACCATCGCCAACCCCGCGACGGTCATAGGCCGGGGCCAGTTCATCGGCCTCGCATCCATGGTCGGCGACCTGTGGCAAGGACGCCTGCGCGCCAGCCCCGGCGACGCCCGCACCTTCCTGCCCGTCGTGACACTCGACCACCTGACCCGGTTCCTCGCCACCCTGCCCGAGGACCCCGGCACCGCCGGCCGGGACTACTGGGTGCTCGACGACGCCACCCCCGAACTTCCCGGCCTCCTCACCCTCCTGGCCCGGCACACCGGCGTACGCCCACCCCGGGGGCACGTGCCCGTGTCCCTGCTGCGGGCGCTGCCCCGCCGCATCACCCGCGCCGACCCCGAGACACTGCCGTTCCTGTCGGCGGACCGCTACCCCACCAGGTCCGCCACCGCGTTCGCCGACGCCCACGGACTGCGGATGCCCCCCGTCGAGGAGGCGCTCCACGACTGGGCCGACCACCTGGTCGCCACCCGCTTCGGTGCCATCGAACCGCCGGCGCAGCCCCATGGATTCCACCGGATCGCCGACAGCCGCACCTGGCTCGTGGGTGAACGCCACCGGCCGGACCACGTACTGCTGCACGGACTGCCCCTGGACGCCGACTCCTGGACCGATGTCACCGCGCGGCTCACCGGAGCGGCGCTGGCGGCCGATCTGCCGGGCCTCGGCCGCTCCAGCCCGACCAGCGGCGCGACGGACGCCTGGCTCGCCGAACTCATGCGCCCCCTCACCACCCGGCCGCTGCTGACCGCGCACTCCTTGGCGTGCGGCCCCGCGCTGCGCTACGCCCTGCGCCACCCCGAACGCATCCGCGGGCTGGTACTCGTCGCACCCGCCTTCCTGCAGGAACCCTCCGGCCGCCGGCGCACCACCCGGCTGGGCGCCTTCGCACTGCGCCGCATGCCTGCCGCAGACCTCGCCGCGGCCCTGTCCGCCCCGCTCGGCCCCGCCGTCCACAGCGCGGCAGCCGCTCTCCACCGGCCGGGCGGGGCCCGACGCGTCCTCGCGGCGCTGCGCAGCGCCCACACGGACCGTTCCGCCCTGCGCCACGCACTTCCCGACGCGCCCCTCCCCGTCACCTTGTTGGCGGGCGCGACCGACCCCCTGACCGGCCCGACCGCCCACCCGGTCGTGACCGTCCCGGGCGCCGGCCACTACCCCCAGCTCACCCATCCCGACGAAGTGGCGCGCGTCCTCGAGGAACGGAGCCGCACCGCCGCGTAGGCCCGTGTTTCCGTCAGGCGGGTGTCGCACCGGGGCGCACCCGTCGGACCGCAGCGCCGTTACGGAAGGCGCGGGGCCGTGGCGCGGGCGCATCCCATAGGCTCGGCGGCGATATGAACGGCAACCAATCAGGCAGCGCCCGTACCGGCGCGGCGCGTCGGCAGGCCCCGCTGGGCCCGAAGGCCGACCGTGAGACGGTGCGCCGGCACAATCTGAGCCTGGTGCTGCGGGCGGTCCACGACCAGGTCGAGGCCACGCGTGCCGGCGTCGCCGCCCGGGTGGGGCTGACCCGTGCCGCCGTCTCCTCCCTGGTCGAGCAGCTGCTCGAAAGCGGCTTCCTGTCCGAGTCGGGCAAGACGTTCAGCGGCCAGGCAGGCCGCCCCGGTACGGTGCTCAAGATCGCCCGCACCGGAGTCGCGGGCATCGGGGTCGAGATCAACGTCGACTACGTGTCGGTGTGCGTCGTCGACCTCGCCGGCACCGACCGGGTCCGGCTCGTGGAGCACCTGGACAACCGGAACGCCGCACCGGCCGAAGTGCTGGGCAGGGCCGCGCGGATCGCGGCGCGGGCTCTCGGGTCGGCCACGGAGCAGGAGTTGCGCCCGGTCGGCGCGGAGCTGGCCCTGCCGGGCCTGATCTCCGGCGGATCGGTCCTCCAGGCGCCGAACCTCGGCTGGACCGCCGTCCCCGCCGAGGCCCCCTTCGCGAAGGCGCTGGCCGCGCTGCGGCCCGGGGCCCCCGCACTGCCGGTGCGTTCGGAGAACGAGGCGAACCTGGCGGCGCTCGCCGAGTTGTGGTTCGGCGACCTCGGCGACATACGCAGCTTCCTGTATCTGACCGGTGAGATCGGTGTCGGCGGCGCACTGGTGCTGGGCGGCGAACTGCTGCGCGGCGCGAACGGGTTCGCCGGCGAGATCGGCCATGTCTCCGTCTCCGACGACGGCCCCCGCTGCCGCTGCGGATCGCGTGGCTGCCTGGAGCAGTACGCGGGCCAGTCCGCGCTGCTGCGGGCAGCCGGCCTCGACGAACACGCCGGAGCCTCGGGCGTGGCCGAGCTCGAACGCCGTGCCCGCGCGGACGACCCGGCCGCGCTGGCGGCGCTGGCCGGGGCGGGGCGGGCCCTGGGCCGTGCCTTGTCCGGCGCGGTGAATCTCTTCGACCCGGACGCGGTCGTGCTGGGCGGCATCTACCGGCCGCTGCTGCCGTGGCTGGCACCACCGGTGGGCGCGGAGTTGGAGACCCGCGTGGTCTCCGGGCTCTGGCCCGCGGCGGGGACGCGGCTGCGTGCCTCCTCGGCCGCGGCCGATGCCGCCCGGGGCGCGGCGGCGCTGGTCGTCCAGGACGTCCTGGCGGACCCGGTGGCGTACGCCACCTCGCGCGCGACACCCTGACCACGCGCCGTGCCGCCTGCGCTCAACCGCACAACCGCACAACCGCTCAGCCATCCAGCCCCTCCACCGCGCGCCACGCCCTGACCCGGCGCCGCCTTCACCCAACCCGCTCAGCCACCCAGCCCTTCCACCGCCGACGACACCCGCTCCCATGTCTCCAGGTCCCGCTCCACCGCAGGCAGTTCCGTACCCGAGCCCGCGCCCCAGCCGGCCGCCAGAGCCACCGCGTCCTCGCCCGTCGCCGCCTCCGCGGCGAGCGCCGCCGCGCCCAGGGCGACGAGTTCGCCACTGGACGGGAGCAGGAGTGGGCGGCCGGAGAGGCGGCGGACGGTCTCGACCCAGTGGTGGCCCTTCGCGCCGCCGCCGACGAGCCGGAGGGGGCGGGACGCGGTGTCCGGTGCGGCCGGATCCCGGCCGCAGGCGCGCAGGACTTCGTCGAGCGCGCGCAGCACGGTCACGGCGGCGCCCTCGTAGGCCGCGCCGAGGATCTGCTGACGGGTCGTGGCGTGCCGTAGCCCGGTCAGCATGCCGGAGGCGCCGGGGAGGTCCGGAGTCCGTTCGCCGTCCAGGTACGGCAGGAGGACTACTTCGCCGCCCGCCTCCGCGGCCTCCCGGTCCAGGCCCAGCAGGGACGCGACCTTGTCGACGGCGAGCGTGCAGTTGAGGGTGCAGGCGAGCGGCAGGTACGTGCCGTCCGCCGCCGCGAATCCGGCGAGTGCGGGGGAAGCGGGCCGGGTGCGGGTCGCGGCGAACACCGTCCCGGAGGTGCCGAGACTGAGCACCGGATGATCGAGCAGCCCCTGCCCGCCGAGTCCGAGTCCGACCGCCGCGGCCATGTTGTCGCCGGTGCCGGCGGCGACGGCGATCCCTGCGGGCAGGCCGAGCCGCGTGGCGGCCGCGGCGGTGAGCGAACCGACGCGTGTGCCGCCGGTGGTGGCGACGGGCGGCAGCAGTGCGGGGTCCAGCCCGACGAGGTCCAGCAGACCGGGGTCGTAGGCGCCGGCGGCCGTCGAGTACCAGCAGGTACCCGACGCGTCCCCGGGGTCGGTGGCGGCGACACCGGCGAGGCGTTCGGTGAGGAAGTCGTGCGGCAGACGCACCGCCGCGGCGGCGTCCGCGGCGGCGGGCTCGTTCTCCCGCAGCCACTGCCACTTCGCGGCCGTCATGGAGGCGACGGGGACGGACCCGGTGCGGGCGGTCCAGGCGTCGGGGCCGCCGAGCGCCTCGGTGAGTGCGGCGGCCTGCGGTGCGGAACGGGTGTCGTTCCAGAGCAGAGCCGGTCGCAGGGGCGTGCCCGCTCGGTCGAGGACGACGAGCCCGTGCTGCTGTCCGGCGACCGCGATACCGGTGATCGCCGACGGCTCGACGCCGAGTCCCGCCAGTTCCTTGAGGCCGGCGGCGACGGCCTCTGCGAGGGCCGTCCACCACACCTCCGGGTGGGTCTCCCGTGCGCCCCTCTCGCCGGTGACCTGGTGGGGTGCCCTGCCGACGGCGAGCATCCGCCCGGTCACGGCGTCGGTGAACGCCGCCTTGGTGGACTGAGTGGAACTGTCCACCCCGATGACGACCGCGTTCGACGGCATTGCAGCACCTCTCGGTCAGTGTCCCGCACAACCATTTGGTCGAGCGGCAACAAATTACGCCACGCGCTCGCGCGACAACAGGCCCCGATGGTCTCCTGCCGTAGAGAGTATCCATGCATTATTAGTAAGGTCAGAGAACAAACCAGTGATCCAAGGCGGGCATGACCATGACGGAACGCTTCACCCCCACTCCCGAGGACAAGTTCACCTTCGGCCTCTGGACGGTCGGATGGCAGGGCAGGGACCCGTTCGGGGACGCGACCCGGCCGCACCTGGACCCGGCGGAGTCCGTCCGGCGTCTCGCCGACCTCGGCGCGTACGGTGTGACCTTCCACGACGACGACCTGATCCCCTTCGGGTCGGGCGACGGGGAGCGCGAGGTGCACATCAAGCGCTTCCGGGAGGCGCTGGACGCCACAGGCCTCGTCGTGCCGATGGCGACGACCAATCTCTTCACCCACCCGGTCTTCAAGGACGGCGGTTTCACCGCCAACGACCGCGACGTGCGCCGCTACGCACTGCGCAAGACCATCCGCAACATCGACCTGGCAGTGGAGCTGGGCGCGCGGACGTACGTCGCCTGGGGCGGCCGTGAGGGCGCGGAGTCCGGCGGCGCCAAGGACGTGCGGGTCGCGCTGGACCGCATGAAGGAAGCCTTCGACCTGCTGGGCGAATACGTCACCGAGCAGGGCTACGACCTGCGGTTCGCCATCGAGCCGAAGCCGAACGAGCCGCGCGGCGACATCCTGCTCCCGACGGTCGGCCACGCGCTGGCGTTCATCGAGCGGCTGGAGCGCCCGGAGCTCTACGGCGTCAACCCGGAGGTCGGCCACGAGCAGATGGCGGGGCTCAACTTCCCCCACTCCATCGCGCAGGCACTGTGGGCGGGCAAGCTCTTCCACATCGATCTGAACGGGCAGAGCGGCATCAAGTACGACCAGGACCTGCGCTTCGGCGCCGGCGACCTGCGCTCCGCGTTCTGGCTGGTCGACCTGCTGGAGACGGCCGGTTACGCGGGACCGCGGCACTTCGACTTCAAGCCGCCGCGCACAGAGGACTTCGACGGTGTGTGGGAGTCGGCGGCGGGGTGCATGCGCAACTACCTGATCCTCAAGGAGCGCGCCGCGGCGTTCCGGTCGGACCCCGAGGTGCAGGAGGCGCTGCGGGCCTCGCGCCTGGACGATCTGGCGCGCCCGACGGCCGGGGACGGACTGGCCGGGCTGCTGGCGGACCGGTCGGCGTTCGAGGACTTCGACGTGGACGCCGCAGCCGAGCGCGGCATGGCGTTCGAGCGCCTCGACCAGCTGGCGATGGACCACCTGCTCGGCGCCCGCTGAGCCGTACTCTCACACGGGGCCGCTCCGACCCGTCCGGAGCGGCTCCGGCGTACGTGTGGCGGCCTCCGGGGTTCGGGTTCGTCCGCCGTCCGCCGTCCGCCGTCCGCCGTCTGCCGTCTGCCGTCTGCCGTCTGCCGTCTGCCGATCCTCCAGAGCCGGGCCTTCAGGAAAATACGAGGGAAGGCCGGCCGGACGGGCCTGGCGCAGTCACAGATGCGGGTCGAGCGCGTGCAGCGGGTCGCGCACGACCGGCGGCGGCGTTCCATGGAGCGCGATCTCGGCGAGCACCGCGCTGCCCCGCTCCATCCGGTGGGTCACCGTCCGTGTCGCGTACGCGTCGACCAGGCGCAGTCCGCGCCCGCAGGGGACGTCCGCGTCGAGCGGTTCCTGCCGGCGGTCCACCCGGTGTTTCCAGCAACCGCCGTCCATGACCTCGACGGTCAGCGCGTCCCCGCGGACGGTGATCACCGTGGACACCCAGGGGCTGCCGCTGTGCAGCACCACATTGGTGACCAGTTCGGTGACGATGACCGACAGTGCCTCGTCGAAATGCTCGGCCAGACACCATCGGCGTGCGACGGACCGGGCGAAGCGCCGTAGTGCGCGCGCGGCCTCCGGCGAAGCAGGCATGGCACAGTGGGCCAGGCTTCGCAGTGTGGAGGTGGGCCCGGCCCGCCGGGGGGCAGGGCTCGGGGCACGTTCTATGGCAATCACTTGGGCTCCTGTTCGGTCGGGCGGTGTCGCCCTGACTCAGGTCCAGCGGCCGGGAGTCGTCTGGTCTCACCTGGCCGTCGAAAGCCATGCAGATCTTCTGCGGCACCTCAACACTCATGTCCGGACACCCGGTGTTCAATCAGGGACACTGAAACCCGTATACGTAAAGAATCGAAATGCCCGGGAAACACCGAGGAGAGTGATTCGGTGGACACGTCGAGTGACGAATCGGCGGACCGATGGCTGGAGCGGACACTCTCCGCCCCGCCCGGTGGAGGGTCCGGCCCAGGCGGTCCCGCGCTGCTGCTGGTCGAGGGGGCGGCCGGGACGGGCAAGACCCGGCTCGCGAACCGCCTCGCCGGGGCAGCCGTGCACCACTCGATACCCAGCGTGACCGTCTCGTTCTCGTCGTACGGTGTCGCCGTCGACCGCCCGCAGCCCGCCACGGCGGCACGGGCAGCGGGCCGCGCGCGGACGCCCCACTCATCGACGCCGCCCGCCTCGCCCTCCGCCGGTCCACAGGCCGCGACCCCGCGGAACACCGATCCGCCGGCCACCGACCG
The DNA here is from genome assembly GCF_040706335.1 of Streptomyces sp. NPDC048389. Classification (NCBI taxonomy): domain Bacteria; kingdom Bacillati; phylum Actinomycetota; class Actinomycetes; order Kitasatosporales; family Streptomycetaceae; genus Streptomyces; species Streptomyces sp. NPDC048389. The sequence goes on from NZ_JBEZKP010000038.1 coordinate 52,258, forward strand.
GCAGACCGCATTGCGTGTGGCCGACGCGCCACACGCCACCGACCGGCAGACCGCATCCCGTGAGGCCCGCACGCCACACGACGCGAACCGGCAGACCGCACATCACGCGACCGGCACCCCGCAGGCCGCCGGCCTGTCCGCCGCCCTGGCGCCCCTGCTCGAACGGAGCGAGCGGTTCCTCCTCGTCGCCGAGGACGTCCACCGCGCGGACGGCGCGGCGCTCGAACTCCTGCGCAGGCTCGTGGACCGGCCGCCGGACGGTCTCGCCGCCGTCGTGACGTACCGCCCCGAGGCCCTGCCGGAGCCCGGCCTCGTGCTCGGCAGAGGCGCCCACTTCCCCGCGTGCCTCGCCGTACAGCGGCTGCGGCTCGCACCGCTCGACGCCGGGCAGGTCCGCACCCTCGTGGCGGACGGGCTGGGCGAGAGCCGCTGTCCCGCTGATCTGATCACGCGGATCGTCGAACGCTCCGGCGGTGTGCCGCAGGTCGTCACCGACGTGGTGGAGCTGCTGCGGGAGGCGGGCGACGGCCGGGAGCGCTTCTCCGTCAGGGACCTGGACGCGGCGGGCGTACCGCCCCGTCTCGCCGAGCTGGCACTCGGCCGGGCCGCGGAGCTGCCGGGCCACATACGGCCCGTCGCCTGGGCGGCCGCCGTGCTGGACGAGCCGGTGGAGGCGGAGGAGCTGTCCACGGTGGCCGGTCTGGACGGCGCAGACGGCAGGGACGCCCTCGTCGCGGCCCTGCGCGCGGGGGTGCTGCGGGAGGACGGCGAAGGCCGGTACGGGTTCTTCGTCCCGATGGCCGCGGCGGCCGTGTACGGGCAGGTGCCCGGCCCGGTCCGCCGGGCGATGCACCGCAGGGCGGCCGCCGCGCTCGGCCGTCGGCATCCGGTGCCGTGGGTGCCACTGGCCCGGCACCGCCGCCACGGCGGCCAGGTGAAGGCGTGGCTGCGGGCCGTGGAGCACGCGGCGCTGCAGTGCGCGGCCGCCGGCGAGCACCAGGCCGCGATCGACCTGCTCGAGCGGACCCTGTCCCGTCCCACGGTGCCGCCCGCCGCCCGCGCCAGGCTCGCGCCGCTGCTCGCGCACAGCGCGGTGCTGGGACTGCGCAGCGACCAGACGGTCACGGTGCTGCGGCAGATCCTCGACGAGCAGTCGCTGCCGGCCGCCGTGCGCGGCCAGATCCGGCTCGACCTGGGGCTGCTGCTCTGCAACCAGGCGGTCGCCGGCATGCAGGGCTGGCTGGAGCTCCAGCAGGCGGTGGAGGAGCTTCAGGAACGGCCGCTGATGGCGGCCAGGGCCATGGCGGCGCTGGCCATGCCGCTGCTGTCGACGGTGCCGCTGGAACGGAACCTTTACTGGCTGGAGCGCGCGGAGAAGGCCGGCGCGGACAGCGGCGACGAGGAGGCGGCCACGGCGGTCGCCGCCAACCGGGCCGGCACGCTGATGTACATCGGGGACCCGTCGGCCTGGCAGGTGCTGGAGCAGCTGCCGAGGGAGACGCAGGACGCGGCCTGCCGCCAGCACGTCGCCCGTGGCCTGTGCAACGCGGCGGACGGCGCGCTCTGGCTCGGTCAGCTCGGCCCGGCGCGCAGGCTGCTCGCCGAGGGTGTGGAGCTGGCGACCCGCAGCGGTGCCTCGTACGTCGAGCAGGGCGCCCGGGGCACCCTGCTGCTGCTCGACTGGGCCGAGGGCAACTGGTCGGAACTGCCCTCCCGGGCGCGCGCGTTCGTGGCCGAGGCCGACACCATGCCCGGCCAGGCCGTCGACGGACGTACGGTGCTGGGACTGATGGCGCTGTCCAGGGGCGAGTGGCAGCAGGCGACGGCCTGGCTGGCCGGTGAGGGCTCGCGGGAGACGAACGGCACCGCCGTGCCGCACGTAGCCGCCGCGTCCGGTGCCCTCATCCGGATGGCCCTGGTCCGCGACGACGTCGAGTCCGCCGTGGCGGAGGCGTCGATGGCGTGGGACAGGGTGAGGGACAAGGGCGTCTGGGTGTGGGCGGCCGAACTCGCGCCCTGGGCCGTCGACGCGACGCTGCGCGCCGGCCGGCGGGACACGGCGCACGGCATGGTCCTCGAGTACGAGGCGGGTCTCGAGGGGCGCCAGGCGCCCGCCTCGGCGGGGGCGCTGACCTGGTGCCGCGCGCTGCTCGCAGAGGCGGACGGCGAGCAGCGGGAGGCCGCGGCGCTGTACCGCCGGGCGGCCCTCCACTACGCGGGCATCCCCCGCCCGTACGCCACCGTCCTGGCCACCGAGGGGGCGGCCCGCTGCCAGTTGGCGTCGGGGACCGACACCGCGGCCGCCGTCACCGAACTGAGCTCGTGCGTCGATCAGTTGACCGAACTGGGCGCGGTGTGGGACGCCGCCCGCCTCCGGGCGGAGCTGCGGGCCCACCAGCCCGCCGACGGGCAGCGGCCGCGCGGCCGCCCCAGCTACGGCGATCAGTTGTCGCCGCGCGAGCAGGAAGTCGCGGACCTGGCGGCGACCGGGCTCACCAACCGGGAGATCGCGGCGACGCTGCATCTGTCGCCGCGTACGGTGGAGCAGCATGTGTCCCGGGCCCGGCGGAAGTTGGAGTCGCAGTCCCGGCAGACTCTTTCGCGGACCCGCTCCCAGCGCCCGGAGTGACCCCCGGCGGCCGGGGCCTGCGGGTCCGGCCGATTCTTTGCGTATAGGTACATCACCGGTTCCCTATAGGCGGCGCCCCGCCGGCGGCCCTAGCTTCCGAGTGTGCCCGGGGCAGCCGGGATGCCGACCGGCCACGTCGTACCCCACATGCGACCGTTGCCGTGGCGCCATGGAAGTCCCGGCCCCGGGCACGACAGAATCGGCCGTCCCCCTTCGATCACCCGGCCACCAGCAGCACTCCGGCGTACGACACGCCCGCCACGACCAGCCAGGCGGACAGTCCGAGGACCGCCACGCGGCCGCCGGTGCGGGCGAGCGAGGGCAGGTCGACGGCGCTGCCGAGGCCGAACAGGGCGGCGGCCAGCAGCAGTTCCTGCGCGGTGCGGGCGGCCTCCAGCACCTGTGCCGGCACCAGTCCGGTGCTGCGCAGGGCCACCGCGGCGAGGAAGCCGACGACGAACAGCGGCACCAGCGGCACCCGCTTGCGGCCGGCCTCGTGACCGCCGGCCTTCCCGCTCCGCCTGCGGCGCCGTACGGACAGTGCCACGACGGCGACCAGCGGGGCGAGCAGCGCCACCCGTATGAGTTTCACCAGTACGGCCTCGCCGAGTGCCGGTCCTCCGGCGGTCTGCGCGGTGGCGACGACCTGGCCGACGTCATGGACGCTCGCCCCGACCCAGCGGCCGAACTGCGCGTCGCCGAGCCCCAACGGTCCTTGCAGCAGGGGCAGTACGGCGATCGCGAGGGTGCCGCAGAGGGTCACCAGCGCCACGGCGGTGGCCGCGTCCCGTTCGTCGCTGTCCGTCGCCTCGCTCACCGCGCCGATCGCGGAGGCTCCGCAGACGGCGTATCCGGTGGCGACGAGCAGCGGCTGATCGCCGGGGAGTCCCAGGCGCCGCCCGAGCCACCACGTTCCGAGCAGGGTGGCCGTCACGACGACGAGCACCATGGCCACGGTGGCCCAGCCCAGGCGGCGTACGTCGTCCAGGCCGAGTTGCAGCCCGAGGAGCACGATCCCGGCGCGCATCAGCCGCCTCCCGGCGTACGACAGGCCCGGCCGGGCGGCTGTGCGCACCGTCGCCCGCAGGCGGGGCAGATGGGCGGCCAGGACGCCGAGCACCACGGACGCGGTGAGCACCGGCACGGCAGGCAGCAGCCGGTGGACGGACCAGGCGAGGGCGACGCCGAGGACCGCGAGCGCGAGCCCGTGCCGCCGGCGGGTGGCTGCCGGTCCGCTGCGCGGCGGGGCGGCCGGGCGCTCCCGCAGGAGGGCCATCAGCGGTCGGCCGGCAGGTCGTAGACCCGCCGGACGCTGCTGCCGAGGCGGGATATGTCGGCGCCGTAGACGTGCAGGGATATCGCGGCCGAGGGGCCGGCGTTCCACACCCGGTGGATGTCCCCCGGGGGTGCGAAACCGCAGAACTCGCCCTGCGCGTTGACCACGTCGGCGGTGGCGACGAGCCGCGCGGTGCCGCCCTGGCCGGTGGCGGGGACGAGCCGGTAGCGCCGCTCGCGCTCCTGCCCCTCGTGGATGCCCGTGGTGCACCAGGAGACGTGGTCGTGGACGGACGTCCCCTGGCCGGGGAGCCAGACGAGCGCGACCACGGAGAAGCTGCCGTCGTGTTCGGCGTGCAGGAGATGCTGGCGGTAGCGGGCCGGATCGCTCTCGCGCTGCTCGGCGGTGAGCAGGTCGGCGGCGCCGAGATGCGGCGCGAGGCGCTCGCCGACCAGGTACGCCGTCAGGTCGGGCGGCAGTCCGCGCCCGACGGCCTCGCGCACGTCGGCGATCAGGGCGTCGAGTCGTTCGGTGGTGCGTGCGGCGGTGAAGGCGCCGGGAGCGGTGGATGCCGGTGTCATACGGGCAGCGTCGGACTCCGGATCCATGACGTCCAACGACGCTTTCTTCGCATGTCCCAAGCGGCGCTTATGAATGCGGACGGGTACCCGGAGGCCGGACCGGGCAGAGCGGTCGGGGGCGGACGCGGACGGAGCGGTCGGGAGGCGGACGCGGACGGAGCGGTCGGGAGGCGGACGCGGACGGAGCGGTCGGGAGGCGGACGCGGGCAGAGCGGTCCGGGACCCGGTCAGCAGCCGTTCTTGTTCGCTGCGACCGTTCTCAGTTCGTCGAGCACGAGTGCCGTCGCGGGCACATGCAGGTGCTCGCGGAGCACGTACGCGGAGATCTTGCGCCGCGAGGAGGGCTGCAGCGGGCGCCCGGTCACCTTGGCGTGGCGCATGAAGTTCAGTACGAGCGCCGGGATCATGGCGATCCCCAGCCCCTCCGCGACCAGGCTCTGCACGGCGAGGTTGTCGTCGGTCATGAAGGCGATGTCCGGTACGAAGCCGACCTCCGCGCACTCGTGGAGCAGGTTGGCGCGGCAGCGCGGGCAGCCCGCTATCCAGCGTTCGCCCGCCAGGTCGGTGAGCCGTACGACCCGTCGGCGGGCCACCTGGTGCCCGGCGGGCAGCAGTACGGTCAACTGGTCCTCGAGGAGCGGTATCTCCACCAGGTCGTCGGGCACCTGCTCGTGCAGACCGGGGTAGGTGAAGGCGAGAGCCACGTCGCACTCTCCCCGGGCGAGGCGCCGCAGCGACTCGGGCGGCTCGTTCTCCAGGAGGTCGACGCGGATGGCCGGGTGGGCGGCCGTGAGCCGGGCCAGCGTCTCCGGCACGAGGGTGGAGTTGGCGCTCGGGAAGGCGCAGACGCGGACCCGGCCGGCCCGCAGCCGGGTGAGCGCGTTCATCTGCTCCTGGGCGGCCGACATGGAGTCGAGGATGGTCGCCGCGTGCCTGGCCAGCGCCTCGCCCGCCTCGGTGAGCCGCATTCCGCGGCCCACGCGGACGAACAGGGGTGTGCCCACGTCCCGTTCGAGGGCCTTCATCTGCTGGGTGATCGCCGGCTGGGTGTAGCCCAGGGCGCGGGCGGCGGCCGAGTAGGAACCGGACCTGACCACCTCGTGGAACGTCTTGATGTGCCGGGAATCGAACACCGGTGCATCATAAGCAGAATTTGGGGACCGGTGCGGCCCCCGAATTCCGTTCGTGCCTGATCGGCGCAGAGGCAGGCCGGGCCGGATCCGGCTACGGCTTCCGGGCCACCGCACCGTACAGCGAGATCACGGCGTTCTCGTCGACGACCTCGTCGACACCGAGTTCGGGATGCCAGTCGGTCAGCTGGACGAGCCCGGGCTCCACGGTCTCCAGGCCGTCGAAGAACCGGGCGATCTCGTCACGCGTGCGCGGCGCGAGGGTGACGCCCCCGGCCGCGTACATGGCGACGCCTCGCTCGACGGCGACCGGGTCGAAGTCGGCCGTGAGCTGCGACAGGACGAGGTAGCTCCCGGAAGGGAGCGCGTCGACGAGCCGGGCGACCAGGTCGTGGGGCTCGTCGTCGTCCCCGAGGAAGTGCGTCAGCGCCACCAGGGAGAGCGCGACGGGGCGTGTGAAGTCCAGGCTCTTGCGGGCCTGCTCCAGGATGCGCGCCGTGTCGCGCACATCGGCCTGGATGTAGTCGGTGACGCCCTCGGGGGCGCTGCGCAGCAGGGCCTCGGCATGCGTCAGCACGATCGGGTCGTTGTCGGCGTAGACGATGCGGGACTCGGGGGCGACGCCCTGGGCCACCTGGTGGAGATTCGGCTCGGTGGGGATCCCGGTGCCGATGTCCAGGTACTGCCGGATCCCGGCCTCGCGAGCCAGCCAGCGGGTGACGCGCTGCATGAACCAGCGGTTCGTCCTGGCCACATGCTTCGCCGTCCCGTCGACGCCCATGATGTGCCGGCCGAGTTCCTCGTCGACCTGGTAGTTGTCCTTGCCGCCGAGGAACCAGTCGTACACCCGGGCGGGGTGCGGCCTGGTGGTGTCGATCCGTGCGGCGGCCGGCTCTGTCCCGGTCATGCGAGGCTCCCTGGATGCTCTACCTCCGCTGTCTTCCGGGCGGACGGTCTCGTGATCCTCGCAGGAGGGGCCCGTGCTCGGCAAGCAACTCCCGCCCCGAGCAGCGCAGTTCACAGCGCAGGGGCAGGGGCGAGGCGTCGCGTGGCCGCCGCGGCCCGCGGGCACCGCGGGTGGATCCGGGCCGGACCTCACGCCGAAGGCACAGTGACGAGCGGTGCGCGGTGGTGTGCTCGCGCACGGCGGCGGAGACCGCCGGCCGAGCCTGAGTCCAGTCGAGCTTGAGTCCGGCCGAGCCTGAGTCCGGTCGCTTGAGTCCGGTCGGCCGCCCGTGACACTGGATGATTGATCACGGTCGGCTTTGGGGGCGAGTTTGCGCCAAACCGCCCAAGAAGGTTCGCTCATTCCTCCCAAACCGTTTCGGATCGCAAGTCAAGGACGGTCGGGTGAGATTGCACGTCGGCCAGGGTGGGCAGGTTTGGAGCGCCACAGGAAGGGAACTATCCGACGTTTCGACGGCCGGTTGTCACGGCAGGGGGGCCGGGGTCAGACGCGACACGCCGCTCCGAGGTGGCGGTCGCGGCGTGCTCATGCTCCCGAGGCGAGTTGTGGCCCGCACACCGATGCGGGCCGAGAGGGAAGAGAAGTCCCATGACAGTGCAGGCCGTGCAGCTCCCCGGACTGTTGATGCCCTATCCGGCGAAGGTGAATCCGTACCTGCCGGCCCTGCACGACGAGGCCGAGACATGGGCGCGGGACATGGGCATGCTGAGCAGCGGCGAAGTCCCGTCGGCTTCACGTGCGATCTGGACCCGGTCCCAGTTCCACGCCATGACCGTCGACCACCTGACCGCCTGCACCCTTCCCGATGCCTCACTCGCCGATCTCCGGCTCAACCACCGGTTCAACATCTGGGCTCTGGCCTGGGACGACTACTTCGCCTCCGCCTTCAAACGGACGGGTGACCTGGCGGGCGCACTGGTCTTCACAGCCCGGCTCCACGCCTTCCTGCGGCCGGAGCCGGGTGCCCGGTCACCCGAACCGGAGAACGCGGTCGAGAGGGGCATCGCCGATCTGCAGCCACGTCTGTTCCCCCCGCGACTCGCGCACTGGCGGCACGGTTTCAACCGGGCCCTGGCCAGATACATCGATGCGGGAGTGCAGGAACTGGCCAACAGCCGTACCGGCAGGGTTCCGGACCTGATCGAGTACGCCCAGTTCCGCCGCGAAAGCTTCGCCGCCTACACCGCCCCCTACTCCGTCGAGCTTGCCACGGGCGCACGGATCCCTGATCGGATCCGGCACACCCGTACCGTCCGCGCTCTGCTCGACGCCTTCATGGACTACATGGGGCTGGCGAACGACATAGCCTCCTACCAGCGGGAAGTTCACGAGGAACACGACGTCAACAACCTCGTCGTCGTACTCGCAACGTCCCTGGGCGTCACCATCCACGAGGCGGTGCACACCGCCGTCGATCTGGTGAACGCACGGCTGCGCCACTTCGATCACCTCAGGCAGAGCGAACTGCCCCTGCTCGTCGAGCGAGCCGGGCTGCACGCCGGTGAGCGAGCCGAGTTGGAGACGTGGGTCCGTGGGGCCGGCAGCTTCCTGTCCGGCCTCCATTCCTGGTACACCGAGGCCCCCCGCTACGCTCCCGCAGACGCTCCGTTCCGCGGGCAACGTACATCCACCTCGGCTGTGTCCACCTGAGAACCGCCAGGGGCCCCGGGCTCTCCGGCAGCCTCCCCTCGGCTGTGAGTTCTAGCGTCTCCGCAGAAAGCGGCTCAGCCACGCCCGCCACGAGGCCCGGGGTTCAGGCGCGTGTCCCGGCCGGGGGTCGGCCACCGGCCGTGGGGGTACCGCGGGCAAGCCGCTGGTCGGCGAGGGCGGGGCCGGCAGGGATGCCGGGAGATCATGGGTTTGGGGAGCACGGGAAGCGAAGCTCACCGGCAGCGCCGTCAGATGCCGGGCCCAAGTGGAGGAGCGCCAGGTGAGCGCGGACTCCGGGACGGCCAGGGTGATGTCGGGAAGCCGGGTGAGCAGGATGTCGATTCCGGTGTCCGCGATAACACGACCGATGTCCTGACCGGGACACTCATGAGCACCGGCACTGAAGGACAGGTGCGCGCGGTTGTGGTGCACCGGGACCGAGGGGTCGGGGCGGACCGCCTGATCGACGTTCCCTGCGGCCAGGCCCAGCAGGAGCATGTCTCCCGCCTTGATCTCCTTTCCTCCGAGGGAAGTGTCGCCCTTGGCCCAGCGTCCTGGGCACACCATCAGCGGCGGCTCGTCCCAGAGCACCTGTTCCACTGCTTCGGGCAGGGTCATCTGGCCACCGGCCAGGGACCCGCGGAATCTCGGGTCGGTGACCACCATCCGCAGGACGTTGGACATGAGGTTGGCCGTCGTCTCATAGCCGGCGAGCAGGATGAGCCGGAGGTGATGCTGCACCTCCTCGTCGGAGAGACCGGCCGGGTGGGCCATCAGTACGGACGCGATGTCCTGCCCGGGACGGGTGCGCTTGGTGGCGACGAGCTGCTTGAGGGTCTCCAGTACATAGGCGTTGCTGGCGAGCGACGTTTCGGTGCCCTTGAAGAGGTCGCGGGCGGCATGCACGAGCCTCGGACCGTACTCGTCCGGCATTCCGAGCAGGTGGGTGAGGGTGAGCATGGGCAGGTGCTCGGTGAACTGACCGACCAGTTCCGCCTTGCCGCTCCCGCAGAATCCGTCGATCAGCTGGTGCGCGAAGCGGGTGATGTGCCGGCGGATTCCGCGCTGGTCGAACTGGTCGAGGCTGGCCGTGACCGCGCCGCGCAGGCGGTGGTGTTCTTCCCCGTCGGCACACACGCAGTCCGGACGCCAGCCGATCATCGGCACGAGCGGCGAGGTGGCGGGGTCGATCTCGCCGCTCTTCCAGCCGTGCCATACACGGGGGTCACGGGAGAACTGGGTGGAGCGCGTTGCCACGTCGCGGTTCTCGAGATACCCCAGGACGAGCCAGGCGCGTACGTCGCCGTCGAGCAGGACGGGTGCCACCGGGCCGTGGGCGGCACGCAACTTCTCGTACAGGCCCATGGGGTCCGTAGCGGCGGCGGGGCCGTGAAGCCGGGTCACTCCGTCGGCTCCTGCGATGGAGTGGGCCGGGCAGCCCGGGGGCGGAGTGAGCCCGGGCTGCGGGGTGGTGTGTTCGGCTGGTGGGACGGTCATGCGGACTCCTGAGCGGCGGCGAGGGTGCGCAGGTAGACCATCAGCGAGAGCAGGGCGTCACGGCAGGACGACCGGTCACGTGCGTCACAGGTCACGATGGGCACGGATTCGTTGAGGGCCAGAGCAGTGCGCAGGGCTGGCACGGGGTGCTGCGGGGCCTCCGGGAAGGTGTTGACGGCCACGATGAAGGGGACGCGGCGGTCTTCGAGACGGGTGATGACCTCGAAGCAGACATCGATCCTCCGTGTGTCCACGAGGACCACGGCGCCGAACGCACCTTCGAAGATGCCGTTCCACAGGAACCAGAAGCGCTCCTGTCCCGGGGTTCCGAAGAGATAGAGGATCAGCTCCCGGTTGATGCTGATACGGCCGAAGTCCATGGCGACGGTCGTGGTGTTCTTGCCTTCGGCTCCGGGATTGTGGTCGATCCCGACACCGGCCTGAGTCATGGTCTCTTCGGTGGTCAGGGGTGGGATCTCGCTCACCGACCCGACCATGGTCGTCTTGCCGACTCCGAACCCTCCGACGATCACGACCTTGACTCCCCTCGCACCGTGAGGCAGCAGCACGTTGGTGCCGCGTGGGCCGGCGGAGGTTGCGTCAGAGCTTGCGTAGTCCATGGATCACCGCCTCCAGAAGGCCGAGTTCGGGGTAGGAGGCGACGGGAACGGGAGCGGTGGCCTCGACCCGTCCGCCTTCGACGAGTTGCGAGAGCAGCACGGTGACGACGCTGAACGGAAGACTGAGATACGCCGAGATCTCGGCCACCGACAGGGGGTACCGGCACATGGAGAGGATCGCGGCCTGTTCGGGCTGCATACCGGGCTCCGGGGCCGACCTCGCTGCGATGAGGGTGACCAGATTGAAAGTCTTCGCCGAGGAACCCGGGCCTCCAGTGATGACGAAGAGCGGCACGGGACTGCCTTCGTCCCATCTGTCCTGGTTCTCTGACGTCACATCGCCCGCCCGACGTCCTCACGGGGCGGGCTTGTCATGTGCTGGCCGATCCGGACCACAAGTGTCCGCATACGGTCGCCCAGCAACCCCGCGTCCACCTCCTCGTCGGCCAGAACCGCGAGATAGGCCCCGGGTCCGGCCGCCATCAGGGAGAAGTATCCGCCGTCGACTTCGATGCCGACCATCCGCGTCGAGCCGTCTCCGTGCGGGAACCTCTGCGCGATGGCCTTCGCCAGGCTCTGGATACCCGAGCAGGCGGCGGCGATCGCATCAGCGGTGTCGGGCTCCGTGTCCGCCTGGCCGATGCTCAGGCCGTCCGACGACAGGACGACCACGTGCCGCACGTACGGGACGCTGGCCGCGAGCTCCTTGAGCATCCAGTCAATGTTGGGCAGCGGCTGCATGTTACTCACCCTCATCTGATGGCTCGCTGTTTTCGGTGGAAGCTTCGGCGCTCGATCTCTTCTCGCCGCTGAACGCCTCCCACATCAGGCCCGGTTGCCTGGGCGTTCCGTTGGTTCCCGGGAAGGCGGCCGGAGCAGCGGGCGGTTGGGGGGTGGTGCGGACGACCGGTTTCGGGACCGGTGTCTCGCGTCGCCGTTGCGGGAGCCCGTTGACGGTCGCCTCGGGCTCGACGGCGTCCGGCGCGCCAGAGCGAGGTGGCGTCGGACTCGGCACGATCGGCCCGTACGTGGGCTGACGCGCGGGTGGCTGGGCTTTCGGGGCGGGCTGCTGCACCGTGGTGATCAGGCTCCTCGGGACGAGCACGACCGCCCGCACGCCTCCGTAGGCGGAGGTGCGCAGGTCGACGTCGAGACCGTGCTCGCGGGCCAGCCTGCTGACGACGGCAAGGCCGAGTTGTGTCACCTCGCCCAGGCCGGCCAGCTGGATGCCGGACGACGCCTGGGCCATGACGCGGTCGACGCGCTGCCGGACTTCTTCGGTGAGTCCGACCCCTCGGTCCTCGATCTCGATCGCGATGCCGGAGGGCACCTCGCTCGCGGTCACGTCGACGGGGGTGTCCGGTGGCGAGAACGTCGTGGCGTTGTCGAGCAGTTCGGCGAGCAGGTGGATCAGCGGCTCGGCTCCCGGGCCGACCACGGCCACCTCTGTCACCGACCGCAGTTTCACGCGGGGATAGTCCACGATGCGCGACATGGCCCCCCGCAGGACGTCGTAGAGCGGGATCGCCTTCGACCACTGACGCCCGGGCCGGGCGTCACCCAGTACCGCGATGCTGGCCGCCAGGCGGCCGATCAGGGCATTGCGATGGTCGATGTCCTGCAGGCCGTGGGAGACCACGACATCCGTACCGTGGAGGATCTGCATGGCGCGGAGGTCCTTGGCGAGCTGATGCACGATCGCCTGGACCCTGCGTGCGATCGCCACCAGCGCCCGCTGAGCCGAGTCCCGTGTGTACTCCTCGGCCTCCACGGCTTCCAGGAGTGATCGCAGAGCCGTCCGGAGCGCTTCCGTGAACTCGCTGTCGAGATGTTCCCCGAGCCTGACGGACTGCAGGATCTCCGAGGCGGGGTCGCCTCTCTGCAGGCGGGCCACCGCTGCGGGGAGAAGCTCCTCGGCCATCCACACGGTGGTGGCCCGCTGATCGGACAGCCGCGCGATCAGCGCGGCTTCGCGTTGCGCGCAGTACGCCTGTGCTTCGCTGACCGCCTGCGCGTAGCGTGCCGCGTCTGCCGCACGCGTCCGGCGCACCGTCTCAGCCGAGGTGATGACCGTCAGAACGACCGCGGCAAGGCCGCACCAGGCAACCGGCGTCCGTGTCTGCGCAGGAACGAAGATCAGCGCGACGGCGAAAGCCCCGGCCAGGGCACCAGAGGGTATGAGCCACTCCAGAGCCACTGCACGCGGCCTGGCTCCGGAAGTTGAACCTGCACGAACCATCAAGGGGTCCCTAAACAGTCTGGAATGAGCGGGCTGAGGTGATGCGGCGCGTCGGCAGGAACGGGGTGGGCTTCACTCGGCTGCACCTTTCCGATTGAATTCACCGACGGGCCGCTTCGAGGTCGCTTCAGGGGCCACGCCTCTTCACGGGGGTCAGTTCCGTCCGCATGCGCACAGCATTCGATTACACGCTGTGAGCGCATCGCTACACATGTGGGGGGAGCATAGTCAGCTCGGGTTCGCCATGTGACCTTGCTGAAAGCAGCAGCCTCGATTGACCGACCTGGGCTCATAAACTGATCGACTGCGCAATGACATGCACCGAAAATGCAGAGAATCGATCACATCGATGAGTCTGCTGGTCACGACGCTCCCGACCCGGCCCCATGCGCCCGCTTCCCATCGGGCGCATGGGGCCGCGATCCGCGCTCGGCGGCGCCGCATCGCGGGAGCCGCTTTCCGTCGACATCGCATCGGTGACACGAAAGCATGTTCTGGATATCCCCGGCACGTTGTGGACATCGCCGGGTGATGCCCCGCCGAGTGGTGTGGCCATCCCGGACCGTGCGGCTCCGTTCAGCGCCGTGACGCACGCGCCGGTCGGTCCGGCTCCCCGGTTCTCCGCGCCGCTCACGTGCGTCATCACCGCACCGGCCCGGAAAGGACTGCACCGCCCCATTTGAGTAGCGGAGATACGAACTCCGCATCCCCACACCACGTCGCGGGACGCGACCCGTCGCCGGAGATCGCCCTCACGGACCCGTGACGGGGGCGACGGACCCTCCGTTTACGAGCCGTAGGCGCAGACGGGCCGGCGCGGTACGGCTTCCGCCGAGTACCGATCAGCCTTCGGCGCCGGTGTCGGCCACGGCCGGAGCGGACGGGTTCGGATTCGGGTGAGCCGCCTGGGCGCAGGGAGAAGGAGAAGATCACCATTGCCGTGCCTCTCGCAGCCTCTGCGCGGGTTACGCGCAGCAAGGCCGCAACGGACACCGGCGTGGATGAGGACGAGGCCGAAGGCACTCAGCGACGCGCGAGCTCAGCACAGACTGCGGTAGGACGCGTCCGGCACGTAGGTCTCCCACTCCTCGCGGGTGATGTCCCGGCCCGTCCCATCGCAGATGCCGGCGGCGACCCGGTCGGGTGACAGGTCGACGGACGTGACGCCTGCGCCGCTGAGAGTGCGCAGCACTCCGTTGCCGAGGGTCATCGCGTCGATCCGGCGCCCCGTGGGGGTGACCGGGAGGCCGAGGGCGATGAGGGCTTCGACGTCCCAGAGCTGGACGGAGTCACCGCCGACGACCGCGGCGAGCATCCAGGCCCGCGCCGCCTGCCCCACCGTGCGGTGCACCGCCAGGCCCGCCCGGTCGCCGGCGACGGCGCCGCGCAGCCGGGGCCGGGCCGGGAGCAGCGCGGCGCTGACGGGGCGCACGGAGTCGTCGCTGCCGACGACCAGGACCCCGGCGGCGGCGAGCCCCGCGACGGCCTGCCACATGGGACGGTGCTCGTTCGCCGGCCGCTCGCCGTACAACTCCTCCGCGGGGGTCGTGCGGACGGAATCCTGCGAACCGTCGGGGGCGTCACCCGGCACGACGAGCCGCAGCAGCAGTTCCACGGCGGCGAGTTGGGCCGGGGGCGGGAAGCTCCAGGAAGGCGACCTCGGCCCGGTCACCGAGCGGAGGGACCACGGCCGTCGACCCGGACCGCCGCCGATGTGGCCGTCGGGCGGGGACGCGGCACGGCGTGTGCCGGCCTCCAGCAGGCCGGTGTCGCCGCCCCCTTCCGCGGGGGCGTCGTCCTTCCCTCCGACGAGGCCGAGGAGCAGTTCCTGACTGACCACGGCCTTCCATCGCCTCGCCGCGTCGCCCCGCCCCGCCAGCTGACCGGCGAACCCTGGCCCACGGCCAGAGCCTGCCGGAAGGCGTTGTTCTGGCCGTACCCGGCGTCGGCCACGATCACCTGCGGGGTCGGGTCCCAGGAGATCGCCTCGTCGATCAGGTCGAGGGCCAGCCGCCACTTCTCCCGGTGTCCGACCTCCTCGGGCACCCCCGCTTTGGCCCGGCGCCCGTTGTCGTCCTGCCACTCCTGCGGCAGGAACAGCCGCCACGAGATCGGCACCGAAGCGGTGTCGGACGCGGCATGCAGGCTCACTGCGACCTGGCAGTTGGACTGCTTGCCCAATGCACCGCACCACTGCCGAGCCACGGCCACCGACATCTTCCCGTCCTTGGGGAACGACACATCGTCGATCACCCACACCATCGGATCCACGACGGGAACCGTCTTGACGGCCACCGCGCGCAACACCGCCACGTGATCCCACGGCGACTGATTCACGAACTGCTGCAGAGCCTGCATGTCACCGTCCGGCAGCCGCTCGGCCATCGGCTGGATCGACTTCCTGCGACCGTCCAGCATCAATCCCCGCAGGTAGCAGTCCCCCTTCGCCCGCTGATCCCTCCGCGGCACCGACGCGAACACCTCAGCCACGAACTCGCCCAGCTCGCCCCGGAGTTGCCCGATCTCCCCCAGCTCCATCACAGCAGCATGCCCAACCCGGCAGCCCGAGATCAAATCAACCTAACGAAGTACTACGAGGACCCTCCCCTCATCGCGGGCCTTGAGAGGAACGGGATCGGCCTGAGGGTTGGGCGTCGCCTGCCGGTCCGGGCTGCAGCGGCACCGCGGCAGGTGTCGCCCCGGGACAGGCATCCGCTCCCGTGACGCCTGCTCGTCGGACGGTACGCCGCCATAGCCGTCCCACCGCGCGGTAGAAGCGGTCCGGCAGGAATACGGCATCGGCGACGATCATTGCGCCGGAGAACAGGG
Source organism: Streptomyces sp. NPDC048389 (assembly GCF_040706335.1). NCBI lineage: Bacteria > Bacillati > Actinomycetota > Actinomycetes > Kitasatosporales > Streptomycetaceae > Streptomyces > Streptomyces sp. NPDC048389. The sequence continues at coordinate 67,676 of NZ_JBEZKP010000038.1, forward strand.
GCAGTCCCATGAGCACCGCGATATTCACGTGCATGCCCAGCAGCAGGATCAAGACAGGGTACTTGAGCCTGCTGAAGAGGACGAACGGAAAGGCGACCTGCACCAGCACCGTCATGTAGCCGACGACCGTGAGCAGTACGTGGTGGCCGTCGATCACTTGGGACAACTCAGGCCAGGGACGGAACAGGTCGATGTTCAGGACGTAGTGGAGGGCAGTGCCGTCGGCCCACTTGCGACCCTGCACCTTGTACAGGCCCGCGCATCCGTAGAGGAAGCAGACCTGGGCTGCGATGACGAACATGCCGCAGTTGTGCAGCACGGTGGTCAAAATGGAGCCCGCATCGCCGAGTTGGTGCCGAAGACCGCTCCCGCGGGGATCTGCAGTCCTACCCGCCGCGGCCTTGAGCCGGGTCTTGCGCGCGTCGAAGGACCAGCGACGACCACACGCGGTGAAGACCAGGTAGACGGCCATGAGGACCATGAGGTTGTCCCCGCCGTCCGCCATGTAGATCGCCCTGGCGTGGAATGACACCACCACGACCGCGAACAGCACGGACACCGCACGCGTGCGCCAGCCCACCACGAACAGCGCACACGTGACAAGGGCAACGGCGTAGCAGACCTCGAAGTACCCCCGGCTGTCGGACAGCATGAGGACGCTGCCCCATCCGCTCTGGTCGTACATAAGTCGGGCCAGTTCAGGCGTCCATGGCGAACCGGGGCCCCACATCTCGTCGCGGTGTGGAAACTCGCGGAGCAGGAAGACGAGGTAGAGCAACCCGTACCCGATGCGCAACATCGCCGCCGCGTACAGGGAGACCGGCCGCTCAATCAGGAGGACGAGGAAAGCGTGGATCGGATCGAGCACGCGTTGGAGCATGTGCAGGGCAGCCCGCTCGGCGGTTACTCGGGGCGCCGTGGGCGTCGTGGTCGGTGCCCTCTCACTCCGCTTCATCGCGAGTCCACCTTCCACCAGGGCAGGTGCCGGGTCACGGCCGGCGCAGGTGCCGCGGCGGCCGGACGGGAGCCGTTCGTCGATCGGGGAGGGGCGATGGGCAGCGTGGTCACCCGTAGCTGGATCGAGTCGAAGGTGCCGCCCCGTTGAGCGGTGACGCGGTCCGCTGCAATGTTGCGGAGATACTTCTGGATCAGAAGAGCCCGCTCCGAGTGTGGCTGGTCGTCACTGCCGTGCGTTTTGAGGTAGGAATTCCATGCCTGGCGCAGCATGTTCTGTGCCGTATGGCTCGGGAAGACGTTGTGCTTGACGGCGGAATCGTCCATGGAGCTCACGTCGATCCAGTCACTCACTTGCGTAGTGCCGTTCGGTGCCGTGTACCCGACCCTCGCCGAGACCTTCCGATTGACAGACTGCGGATCCGGGGCGAAGAGCCGCCAGTTCTGCGAAAACAGGGGCCGGACCCACGCGTTGATCTGATGGTTGTATGCCTTGGAAACAGCGTTCGAGGGCGCCACGTACAGAAACACCAGGACAACATGGACCAGGGTCGTTGCGAGGCACAGGGCCACCGCGACTCCCGTTCCAGCGATCAGTAGGCGGGGGGGCTCTGAGCCACGAGTCCTACGCGATCCTTCGCCACCGCCCTGCTCTACCGGCTCAGCGCCGGCCTGCTCTGAATCCTTCGCATGTGTCGACTCAACGCCGCCCAGCACGGCCCCACCCGGTCCTTCCCATTGCGACTGCTCGCACCTGCTTCTCCTGCTTCCACGGGTGGCGCGCGACGGAATCAACGACGATCCGCCGCGCGCCACCCCTACTCGCGTGTGGGGGTGACCCGTGCGTGCCTCCGCCAAGAGGATCCACGCGCAACTCGCCACTCCCGCCCAACTGCGGGGAAGAACTCACTCAGTGGTGACTGTGCACTTTGTGCGACGGGGGCTTCACGTCGTAGGCGCCGGGCTTCCCGGGCTTGCCGGGCTTGCCGGGCTTGCCGGGCTTGCCGGGCTTGCCGGGCTTGCCGGGGTGGTCCCAGTCGTCGTCGTGACCGCCTGTGTCATGACCACCTGTGTGGTCGCCCGTCGCCGCAGCATCGTCACCCGTCGCCGCAGCAGCATCATCGCCCGTCGCAGCAGCAGCAGCGTCACCCGTCGCCGCAGCAGCAGCAGCAGCGTCACCCGTGGTCGTCGTGGTGTCGTCACCCGTCGCCGCAGCATCGTCACCCGTGGTCGTGGTGGCGTCGTCACCCGTCGCCGCAGCATCGTCACCCGTGGTCGTCGTGGTGTCGTCACCCGTCGCCGCAGCATCGTCACCCGTGGTCGTCGTGGTGTCGTCACCCGTCGCCGCAGCATCGTCACCCGTGGTCGTCGTGGCGTCGTCACCCGTCGCCGCAGCATCGTCACCCGTGGTCGTCGTGGTGTCGTCACCCGTGGTCGTCGTGGTGTCGTCACCCGTCGCCGCAGCATCGTCACCCGTGGTCGTGGGGGTGTCGCCCAAACACAGCGGTCGGGTGATCACGTTGCTGTCAAGCGTCACAGCGCCGTTACGAGCCAGCGCGCGGCCCTCGATTTCCGTCCCCGTGGTGACACTGATAGAGGTCAGGGCCATGATGGTGCCCACGAAAGTGGAGTCGGTTCCGAGGGTGGCCGAACTTCCGATCTGCCAGAACACGTTGCACGGCGATGCCCCGTTGATAAGGGACACCTCGCTGGCGGTCGCCGTCGTCAGCGTCGAACCGACCTGGAACACCCAGACGGCGTCGGGGTCGTTCTCGGCGTCCAGGGTGAGCGTGCCGGTGATTTGGGCACTGACAGGGGCGTTGTAGACGCCTGGAGTCAGCGTCCTACCACCGAGCTCCACCGGAGGATCGTCGGGGAACGTCACGTCCGGTGCCTGCCCAGCCGCATCGATGTACGCCGTCGTCAGGTCGCTCTGGGCTTGAGCAGCCACGGCATCCGTGACATGCATGGCCCCGTTCACGATTCCGGGAGGGAATCCGGTGACGGACGACCCCGGACTCACTCCGAGGTCTCCGTTGATCACCGAGGGGCCGGTGTTGGTGACATCGGAGCCGCCCAGTACCGCGAAGCTCTCCGCCGTTCCCAGTTCTACTTCCGTTGCGACGGCACTTGCCCGTGTAGGCGTGACTGCCACAACGGCCACCGCGACCAGCAGGGTGAGTACCCCCGCGATCCAGGCCGTCATTGTGCGCCGATGCGACGCATCGGCAATATTCAGTCTCATCGAGGAGTCAACTCCTATGGGTGTGGTGACATCCGGCGTTCCTCGTCGAAAGGAATCGCCACTTCTGTCGGCGGCATATTACGCAGAGGACCATTTCGGGCAAGGATTCACCGAGTGAAGTTGCCGGAATCAATCAATATGCATCAAGGGATATATGACCAACCATTGAGCCGAATGGCTGTCATTGGTCCATTCGGCAAGCCTTCGTGATTAAGTGTCACCTCCCGTCGCACCGATCGATGGCACCTGCCCATCATGGGACGGAAGAAGAGCCCGGGATTCACCCGGATGAGCATTTTCCTCGGCTGGCCTCGATCCGTCAGCGGCGATGGCTACGCGGTGACGTGGTTGGTTCGTCCCGTTTGTTCCGGCTGGTGTCGGGCGGGGCCCTCGCGTGTCGCTGCGGCTGCGCCGGAATTCCACGTCTCCCGGGCGTGCTGTTCGGCTCCTTCCTGGTCTTTGTCGGGGTGGGCCGCCCGTTTTACGGAGCGGCGGGCAGTGCGCCGAGTCGTCGTCATGTCGGTCCTACCTTGTTCGTGGGTTGGACGGGCCGTCGTAAGGTCCAGAGACCCAGAGACTCCGGGCATGGCTTTCATGCGGTTGCCCTCGATGGTT
>NZ_JBEZKP010000039.1:0-70739 GCF_040706335.1 Streptomyces sp. NPDC048389
AGCGCCTCGAAGAACCTCACCTTCAAGCCCTCAAAATCCACGATCCCCGCAACTCCCTGAAGATCAGGGTGTTGCGGGGATCGCTAGAACCCGCCAGTGCCGGGCCCTTCCCCTGTGCGCTGCGGCCGTCAGGCGTTGGCCTTCCTGGCGCCGGCGAAGGCGGTGACCGCGGCGATGGCGAGGAAGACGTACGTCATACCGTCCGCCACCTCGGTCCACGCCTCCGTGAGGAGACTGAACCGGTCGACGAAGACCTCGGTGAAGGAGCCGTTGAGCTCCTCGGCGATGATCATCGCCATGCCGATCAGCTGACCCAGGTACACGGCGCCGATGCCGAGCACGGCGCTCACGACGGGCAGGGCCGGGTTCGGTCCGCCGACCTTCGCCGCGGCGAAACCGATGACGAAGCCGACGCCGACGGCCGCGTAGCCGACCTCGGTCTCGGTGGCACCCGCGATGGCGCCGTAGATGCCCGCGGTGACCAGCGCCGCGACGACCGCGACGACGAGCCCGAGGCCCAGGTTGTCGCGCACCGGGGCCGCCGGCGGGGCGGGTGCGTACTGCTCGCCGCCGGCGAACGGGTTGCCGGACGGCGGCGGGACGGGCTGGCTCATGGTGGAATTCCCCCTGGGATCGAACGCGTCGCACGATCGTGCGAGCAGCGGTCCCGGAGACTAGCAGTCCGCTCCGACGGAACGACATTCGGTTGTATGACCGTTGTAAGGCCCGCGTCGGGTCATGAAGGGGCGTCAGAGGCGGTGCGCCGCGCCGGCCGGAGTCGCCCCCCTTGTGTCCAGCAGGAGTTGGGCCTTGACGGCGAGTCCCTGGAGGTCGTAGGTGCGGTGGTGCTGCACCAGAACCGTGAGGTCCGCGGCGGCCGCCGCCTCGTACAGCGAGTCGGCGCGGGGAACGGGGAGTTCGCCCACGCGCCAGTCCGGGACGTAGGGGTCGTGGTAACTGACGGACGCGCCGAGGTCCATCAGACGGCGGGCGATCTCGGTGGCCGGGGAGCACTGGAGGTCGGCGAGGTCCGGCTTGTAGGTGACGCCGAGGAGCAGGACGCGTGCGCCCCGGGCGGACTTGCCGTGTTCGTTGAGGAGGGTGGCGCAGCGGCGGACGACGTACTGCGGCATCCGGGCGTTGATCTCCTGGGCGATGCCCACCATGCGCAGCGCGCGGCCCGGGGCGGGGCCGGGGTCGAGCGGGACGCCGTGGCCGCCGACGCCGGGGCCGGGGCGGAACGCCTGGAAGCCGAAGGGCTTGGTCTCGGCGCAGCGGATGACGTCCCAGAGGTCGACGCCGAGGTCGTGGCAGAGCACCGCCATCTCGTTGACCAGCGCGATGTTGACGTGGCGGAAGTTGGTCTCGAGGACCTTCACGGTCTCGGCCTCGCGCAGGCCGCGGGCGCGGACCACCTTGTCGGTCAGCCGGGCGTAGAAGGCGGCCGCGGACTCCGTGCAAGCGGAGGTCAGGCCGCCGATGACCTTCGGCGTGTTGGCGTAGCCGTGGGTCCGGCGCCCGGGGTCGGTGCGGCTGGGGGAGTAGGCCAGATGGAAGTCCCGGCCCGCGCGCAGGCCGGAGCCCTGTTCGAGCAGGGGCCGCAGGAAGTCCTCCGTGGTACCGGGCTCGACCGCCGACTCCAGCAGGACCGTGGTGTGCGGTCGCAGCCGGGACGCGAGCGCCCGTGCGGCGTCGGCCAGCGGAGTCAGGTCCAGCGCGCCGTCCGCGCCCATGGCCGTGGGAGCGCAGATGACGGCCGTGCGTACGCGGCCGAGTTCGGCCGGGTCGGTGACGTTCCGGAACCCGCCGGAGAGCATGCGCCGGATGTCGGCGGCCGTCACTCCGGCGGCGGGCTCCGCGAGCTGGCGTGGGTCGGGGTCGTAGCCGATGGTCTCGATGCCTGCGGCCACGGCGGCCTGCGCGAGCGGCAGACCGAGGTGGCCGAGTCCGATCACGGCGAGATCTGCGGGCATGGCTGTGGCCGTCCTTCCCGTAGCCGATGGCGACAGTGAGCGCAAGCCCTGTGGGCGAAACGGGCAGGCGCAATGTCAGACTAGGCGTAAATATGACCGTTCTGTCGGATTGTGGGCTCCTGGCCGTCCGAGTGTTATCCACAGGCGGTGGCTGAAGTCGGTGACTGCGGACAGAATCGACGTGTGAGTTCGATGTTGTGAGACCGACCGCAGGAAACGCACGGGGGCGACGGGAGGCAGCAGTGAGGACAGCGACACTGGGACCCGCGGAGCGCGCCGAAGCGCTTGCCGGGATGGCCGAGCGGGAACTGGACGTGCTGGTGGTGGGCGCCGGTGTGGTCGGGGCCGGTACCGCGCTCGATTCCGCGACACGAGGGCTGTCGACCGGCCTGGTGGAGGCGCGCGACTGGGCGTCGGGCACCTCCAGCAGGTCGAGCAAGCTGATCCACGGTGGCCTGCGCTATCTGGAAATGCTCGACTTCGCCCTGGTCAGAGAGGCGCTCAAGGAGCGCGGCCTGCTGCTGGAGCGGCTGGCCCCGCATCTGGTCAAGCCGGTGCCGTTCCTCTATCCGCTCCAGCACAAGGGTTGGGAGCGGCTGTACGCGGGCTCGGGCGTCGCGCTGTACGACGCGATGTCGGTGTCCTCCGGCCACGGGCGAGGGCTGCCTCTCCACCGCCATCTCTCCCGGCGGCGCGCCCTGCGGGTCGCGCCCGCCTTGAAGAAGGACGCCCTGGTCGGCGCCCTGCAGTACTACGACGCCCAGATGGACGACGCCCGCTTCGTGACGACCCTGGTGCGTACGGCCGCGAGTTACGGGGCGCAGGTCGCCAGCCGTGCCAGGGTGGTCGGCTTCCTGAGGGAGGGTGAGCGGGTCGTCGGGGCCCGGGTGCTCGACGTCGAGGCCGGCGGGGAGTACGAGATCCGGGCCCGGCAGATCGTCAACGCCACAGGCGTGTGGACGGACGACACCCAGGCGCTGATCGGGGAGCGCGGGCAGTTCCATGTGAAGGCGTCCAAGGGCATCCACCTGGTCGTGCCCAAGGACCGGATCCACTCCACGACCGGGTTGATCCTGCGCACCGAGAAGTCCGTGCTGTTCGTCATCCCGTGGGGACGGCACTGGATCGTCGGTACGACGGACACCGGCTGGGACTTGGACAAGGCGCACCCGGCCGCCTCCAGCGCCGACATCGACTATCTACTGGAACACGTCAACGAGGTGCTTGCCGTCCCGCTCACCCGGGACGACGTCCAGGGGGTGTACGCGGGGCTGCGGCCGCTGCTCGCCGGCGAGTCGGACGCGACGAGCAAGCTGTCGCGCGAGCACACGGTGGCGCACCCCGTGCCGGGCCTCGTGGTCGTCGCCGGCGGCAAGTACACGACGTACCGGGTGATGGCGAAGGACGCGGTGGACGCGGCGGTGCACGGCCTCGACCAGCGGGTGGCCGCGTGCGTCACCGAGGACACGCCCCTGCTGGGCGCCGAGGGGTACCGCGCCCTGTGGAACGCGAGGGCGAGGATCGCCGCGCGGACGGGTCTTCATGTGGTCCGTGTCGAACACCTGTTGAACCGCTACGGCGCACTGGCCGAGGAACTGCTCGCTCTCATTGCCGAGGACCCGACGCTCGGCGATCCGATCGGCGGTGCGGACGACTACCTGCGGGCCGAGGTCGTCTACGCCGCGTCGCACGAGGGCGCCCGCCACCTGGACGACGTGCTGACGCGGCGTACCCGTATCTCCATCGAGACGTTCGACCGGGGCACGCGCAGCGCACGTGAGTGCGCCGAGCTGATGGCTTTGGTCCTCGGCTGGGAGAAGGCGCAGATCGAGAAGGAGGTCGAGCACTACGAGAAGCGGGTGGAGGCGGAACGGGAGTCGCAGCGTCAGCCGGACGATCTGACGGCGGACGCGGCACGGCTGGGGGCGCCGGAGATCGTGCCGCTCTGACGCCGGACGCGGCACGGCTGGGGCGCCGGAGATCGTGCCGCTGCGACGGTTGCGCGTGTCCTGCGCGCGGAGGCGGGGCGGTCCCCGTCCGGCACTGATTCGGCGGAAACCGCCCCGCCGCGGGGCCTGTTGGGCGAACAGGTCAGGGCCCCGACCAGTACAGGGGTGGGTTTCACGCCGGGTGACGGCGTGGCGGGTGGCTCACCCGCACGCATCCCTTGTGCCACAGCGTGGACCCCGAGAACGTACCGGTCCCGGAGTGAGAGACAATGGGCGCTCTTCCAGGGCGGGTTACCGCATCGCGCGGAGAGCGGCAGGCGCGGGCGAAGATCAGGGATGGCAGAGGGGACGCATGTCGGAGGCTGAGCAGTCGCGGGAGCCCCAGCGGGGGGTCGGCTTCGCCGACGGGGATGCGGATTCTGCCGCGGGCGCGGAAGCCGGTTCGGCCGGCGGGGGCGCCGGTTCCGGCTCGGACGGTGGAGCCTCGGGAACGGCCGCCTCCACCTCGAGCCCGAAGACGGTGCGCGAGGACGAGGGAGCCGTGGCCGGTGCGCAGGCCACGGATGTCGGCAGCACGGACCGTGCCGAGGCGCCGGGACCGGACGCGGCTGTTTCCCCGGACGCGGCCGAGGCTGTGCCTTCGGGCGTGGACACGGACACGGACGCCCCGGAGCCCGGAGCCTCGGACACGTCGGCCGCGCGAGGTGACGGCGACGGCGCCGAGGGCCTTGCCGGAAGCGACGAGGACCGTCGGGCCCGCAGGAGCGTGACAAAGGCTCAGGACGGTGCCGAGGCGCCCGCGGCCGCAGGACGCAAGGTGCCCTCCCCGCGTGCCTCGGGCTCTGACGCACCGACCGCCGCGGCGGCGGGCAAGGACTCGATCGCGGCCGACGACGTGGCGACGCCGGACGTACACCCCTCCGCGGCGGCGGCCGTGAAGTCCGCGGCCGTGAAGCCGGCGGCCGTGAAGCCGGCGGCCGAGAAGCCGGCGGCAGGGAAGTCGGCCGACGTGAAGCCGGCGGCCGTGAAGTCGGCCGAGGAGAAGCCGCCGGCCGTGAAGGCAACTTCGGCGGACCAGCCGGCCGGTAGCGGGAGCGCGGTCGTTGCTCCGACAGGTACCAAGGGGCGCGGTGCCACCGGGAGTGAGGGGCGGCTGGTGGCCGGCCGTTACCGTCTCGGCGGCGTCCTCGGGCGCGGCGGCATGGGCACGGTGTGGCGCGCGGTCGACGAGACCCTCGGCCGCACGGTCGCCGTCAAGGAACTGCGCTTCCCGGGCAGCGTCGACGACGACGAGAAGCGCCGGCTCATCACGCGCACCCTGCGCGAGGCCAAGGCGATCGCCCGTATCCGCAACAACAGTGCCGTGACCGTCTACGACGTCGTCGACGAGGACGACCGCCCGTGGATCGTCATGGAACTCGTCGAGGGCAAGTCCCTGGCCGAGGTCGTACGGGAGGACGGCACCCTCACGCCGCGCCGGGCCGCCGAGGTCGGCCTGGCGATACTCGACGTGCTGCGCTCCGCGCACCGCGAGGGCATCCTGCATCGTGATGTGAAGCCGTCCAACGTGCTCATCGGACGTGACGGCCGTGTCGTGCTCACCGACTTCGGTATCGCGCAGGTGGAAGGGGACCCGTCGATCACCTCGACGGGCATGCTCGTCGGCGCCCCGTCGTACATCTCGCCCGAGCGGGCCCGCGGCCACAAGCCCGGTCCGGCGGCGGACCTGTGGTCGCTCGGCGGCCTGCTCTACGCGAGCGTCGAGGGCAGCCCCCCGTACGACAAGGGTTCGGCGATCGCGACGCTGACCGCCGTGATGACCGAGCCGCTCGACCCGCCGAAGAACGCGGGCCCGTTGGAGGAGGTCATCTACGGCCTGCTCGCCAAGGACCCGGCCCAGCGGCTGGACGACGCCGGTGCCCGCGCTCTGCTGACCCGGGTGGTGAACGCGCCGGAGGCGCCGGAGCCCCCCGCGGCGCCCGAGCCGTCGCCCGAGGCGACGCGTGCCGTACGGCTGCCCGCCGTGCCCCCCGAGCCGCCCGCTGCGGCGCCGTCCGTGCCGAAGGACCCCGCCGCCGACCGGCTCCGCGGCGCGCTCCGTTCCGTACGCAACGCGGCCGCCGCCGTGAAGGCGGAGTCGAAGCAGCCCGCGCCGGACGCCCCGACGCGCAGGCCCGCCCGGGCACGCGCTCCGCTCACCGACGTGGTGCCGCGCCGCACGCTGGTGATCATCGCGGTCGTCGCCGTGCTCGCCGTACTGTCGACGGTGCTGGTCTTCGCGCTCGGCCGTGACGACGACGCGGCGAACCAGGGCAAGGGCCAGGGCAAGGACGACACCGCCGCCTCCGCTGGTGCCACCGCGGGCGGCGGGGAGGACGAGGCCACCGCGGGCGCGGGCAGCGACGCGAGCCCGGACAGCGGCGACGGCACCGCCAAGGGCGACGACGCGGGCGAGGAGGAGTCGGACGGTGGCACCGATTCCCCCGAAGGCCGGCCGTCCGGCGAGCCCAAGGGGGACGACACGGTGGGCGGCGGCACTCTGCCGACCGGATATGTGATGGTCTCCAACGACCGCTGGCACTTCACCATGGCCATGCCCAAGAACCTCAGGCTCACGGGCGTGGCGGGCCAGAACTCGGGCGGCAAGTTCAGCGTCGACGGCGGGACCCCGCGCGTGCAGGTGGACTTCAACAACAGTCCGAAGGACGACGCGGCGGCCGCGTGGGCGGCCGCGGTCGCCGGTGTGAGCGCCACGAGCAACGGCTACAAGCACCTCGGAATAGGCCCGGTCCAGTACAACGGCTATCCGACCGTCGCGGACTGGAAGTTCGAGCGCAATGAGCGGGGCGAGCGGGTACGTATCCTCAACAGGGGCTTCAAGGTCGACGCGAAGCGCGGCTACTCGATCATGATCACGTGCCGGGTGAGCGAGTGGGACGGCGAGGCGTGCAGGACGCTGCGTGAGACGGCGTTCGCCACGTTCAGCCCCAAGGACTGACCAAGGGCACGTATCGTGAGAGGTCGCGGACGGTACGCAGCCACAAGGGGCCGCTGAGCGACCGGAATTGACGGCTTCGTGCGTGGTTCCGGTTCCGACCGGGACAGCGCGCTGGTGGGGAGGCGTCGTGGACGACTATGCGGGCAGGGTGCTCGCCGATCGCTACCGCCTGCCGTTGCCGCCCTCCGACGCGTACGAGTTCGCCGAGACCCGTGCGTTCGACACCTACAGCGGGCACGAAGTCCTGGTACGCCAGGTCCCCTTGCCCGAGGTCGTGGACGCGGAGGTGCTCGACGGGGACGGCCTCGCCGGAGCCGCCGTACCCCGGCAGGTCGGGGGCGGCGGAGGGGGCGGCGCGACACGGCGGCCCACCGACCCGGCGGTGCTGCGCGCCGTCGAGGCGGCGCAGGCCGCCGCGCAGATCCCCGACCACCCCAGGCTGGACCAGGTCTTCGACGTCTTCGCCGAGGACGGTTCGCTGTGGATAGTGAGCGAACGGGTCTCGGCACGGCCGCTGGCCGCACTGCTCGCGGAGAAGCCCCTCACCCCGTACCGGGCCGCCGAGGTCGCCTCCGACGTGCTGACCGCGCTGCGTGTCCTGCACGCACACGGCTGGACCCACCGCAACATCACCGTACGCACGGTGCTCGTATGCGACGACGGACGCGTCGTGCTGACGGGGCTGGCGTCCGGCGCGGCGGAGGAGGCGCTCTGCGGATACGCGCCCGTGCCGGAGCCCGAGGCGGAAGCGGAGCCGGAGACGGAGTCCGAGGCCGCCGACGACGCCGTGGCCGAGCCCGGCCACAGCCCTGGTCCCGGTGGTTCCGGGCAGCTGGAACCGCCCTGGCAGAGCGGACCGCAGGGCGGGGTGCCGGACGTGCGCGCCGCCCGGGCCGGCGCGATCGCCGCGTACCGCGCCGGAGCACGGGCCGGGGCGCGGACGGGCGAGGGCCGGCGCCACGCGGAGGATCCCGACGCGGCGCGACGTCGTGACCCCTTGGAGCAGGGCGGCCCGGACTCCGACTGGTGGGCGCGCCGGCCCGGCGAGGGGCGCCGCGGTCTGCTCGGGCTCGGTGTCCCGGACGAGGACGACGACGCGGAGTTCGAGGATCCGGACTTCGGCGCCACGCGTCCCGACGCGGCCGACGTGGACAGCACTGAAGGCCACGACCGTCACGGCCACGGCCTCCAGGGCCGCGACGCCCATGATCGGGGTCCCCAGGGCCGCGACGCCCGCGAGCGCGACACCCACGGCCGGTACGACCCGTCCGACCACGACGGCCGGTACGACCACGACGGCCGGTACGCAACCGATGACCGGTACGACACCGACGGCCGGTACCGCGCCGACGGGGGGCCGGCCCGCGGCCCCGGGGCAGACCCGGACGAGCGAGGCCCCGGGCGCGCCAGGCTGGCGGGCACCTGGCACGACACGCCCTTCCCCGGCCGCGAGGGCCCCGGCTCCCTGCCCGTCGCGGGCGGCGGTCCCCGTGGCATTGGCGCCCGGCCCGCCCTGCCGGGTGCGCGCGGCCACGACCCGTACCGCGACGATCCCTACGGAGTGCGTCGGGCGGAGCGCGAGCGCGGCGGAGTCCGGCCCGTGTTGCCCGTCGCCCGCGCCGACGGCGGTCCCACCGGCCCCGGAGGAACCGGCAGCAGGCACTCGGGCGGACAGCGGCCCGCTCTTCCTCCGGCGCGTACGGAGAGCGCTGCCGGTGGCAGCTGGCATCGCGGCGGCGACGCCGTGCGCGCCGACGCGCAGCGCCGCCCGGCGGCCGGAAGCGCGACACCCTCCGGTCACTGGCACGATGCCGCCGCCACCGGCGGCAGTGCGCCCGCGTACAGCGGTCCGTCCACCCCGCTGGCCGCCGAGCGTGCCCGCCAGGCACGGATCACCGTCGTCGGTGCCGTCACCGAGCGGTGGGCACCCGAGCAGGCCGGTCCGGTGCACGAGAACTGGCAGCTGGCCGCGCCGGTCGGACCGGCCACCGATCTGTGGGCGCTCGGAGCACTGTTGTACCGGGCCGTACAGGGCCACGCTCCCTATCCGGAGGACAGTGCGGTCGAACTGGTGCAGCTGGTGTGCGCGGAGCCGCCCGCCTTCGCAGAGGAGTGCGGCCCGCTGCGTCCCGTCGTCGAGTCGCTGCTGCGCCAGGATCCCACGGAGCGCCCGGACTTCGAGGAGCTGCGCGGGTGGCTGCGTTCGCTGGTGCGGTCGGCTCCGGAGCCGGAGGCGGGGATGGACGTCGTGCCGCTGCCGGCCGGCGCGGTCGACGGATCCCGGCTGCCGATCGTGCGCCGGCGGGGCGAACTCGTCCGCAGGCGCCGGTCGGCCGCGGCGGACCCGGCCCACGGCCGTCACCGACACAAGAAGCCCAGGGGCCGGGAGCGCGGCCGGGTCCGGGACGGGGCCCGTGCCCCGGTCGCCCCGCCCGCACGCGCGTATGAGGAGCCGTACGAGGTGCCGCCGCGCGACACGTCGTACCGGGAGCCGTACGGGACCGCGGGGCGGGGACCGCGTGCCCTCGGCCGGACGCTCCTGCTGCTGATCCTGCTCGCCCTCGCGGCCGCGATCGCCTACGCGGTGCTGTTCATGCCGAAGTCCGATGAGCAACAGCCTTCACCGCAGGGCCGGGACACGGGCGCTCAGCCGTCGCAGGCCGGTCCGAGCCCCGGTCGCACGGGCGGCGGGGACAGCCCCCGGCCCACGCCCAGCGGCACCCCCGGGTCGCAGCAGCCGCAGACGTCCGCCCCGGCCGGCGACCTCCCCGACGGGTATGTGCTCCGCGACGACCCGGAGGGTTTCCGGATCGCCGTCGACAAGGCGTGGCAGCGCCGGCCGATCAACGACGCCGGTCAAGTCCGCTACACCGGAGGCGATTTCACCCTCATCGTGGTCCCCGGCCGCGACACCGTGCAGGCGAACGGCGACGACCCGCTGGTCTACCAGCGGGACAAGGAGCCGGAACTCCAGCCGTTCCGTGACTCGTCCTGGGCCAGTGCGAGCGGGCTGCGCCGTATCGAGGTCGGCGGAAGGACCATGGCGGAGGGGCAGTTCACCTGGCAGGACGGCAACGGCCGCGAGGTCTACGTGCGTAACTTCGCGTTCGCCGTCGACGGCGCCTACCACGTGATCCAGGTGATCGGCCCGGATGCGGAGCGTGACAAGGTGACCGAGATCTTCGAGCAGGCCACGGGCAGTTACCGCGCCGCCCGCTGAGTGCGCGGCCGCCCTCCGAACGCGCATCACAGTGCGGTCACTTGGGCGCCTGAGGTTTCATGGCTGCGCTTTCCCTCCGTAACCTGGCATTCCAAGGAACGGGGCGGGGACGTGGAACACACTCGAAGCGCAGGCGCCGGTCTGCTGCTCGCCGGACGCTACCGGCTGGGCGAGACCGTCGGACGCGGCGGGATGGGCAAGGTCTGGCGCGCCCATGACGAGTTGTTGCACAGAGTGGTCGCCGTCAAGGAGTTGACGGCGGGTTTGTACGTGTCGGAAGCCGACCGGGCCGTCATGCACGCCCGGACCCGGAAGGAGGCGCGGGCCGCGGCGCGCATCAGCCATCCCGGGGTCGTCACCGTCCATGACGTGCTCGAGCACGACGCGCGCCCCTGGATCGTCATGGAGTACGTGGACGGGCCCTCGCTCGCGGACGCCGCCAGGGAGCCTGGGCGGATCGACGAGCGGGAGGTCGCACGGATCGGTCTGGACGTCCTGCGGGCGCTGGGCGCCGCGCACGCCGCCGGGGTGCTGCACCGGGACATCAAGCCCGCCAATGTGCTGCTGGGCACGGACGGTCGGGCGCTCATCACGGACTTCGGGATCGCGGCCATCGAGGGGGACGCGACCATCACCAGGACGGGCGAGATCGTCGGGTCGATCGACTATCTCGCGCCGGAGCGGGTACGGGGCCACGACCCGGGGCCGGCCTCCGACCTGTGGTCGCTGGGTGCGACGTTGTACACCGCGGTGGAGGGGGCGTCGCCGTTCCGGCGTTCCTCACCGCTGTCGACGATGCAGGCCGTGGTGGACGACGAACCGCCTGCGCCCGTGCGCGCGGGGCGGCTCGGTCCGGTGATCCTCGCGCTGCTGCGCAAGGACCCGGCCGCACGCCCTTCCTCGGCGGAGGCCGAGCGGATGCTCACCGACGCCATGGAAGGCCGCCCTCCGGACTCCACGGAACTGCCGCACCATCCGGCGCGCGTGCCGACGCAGCGGATGGCGCATCCGTCTCCGGCGCCGCAGTTCCATACGGCGCCGGAGTTCGGTACGGCGCCGGGTCCGCGTGCGGCGCGGGGCCCCGGTGCAGGGCTGGACCCGCGTGCGGCGTCGGCCCCGCGTGCGCAGGAGTCCCGTACGGGATCGGCGGGCGGTCCCGGTCGGCGTGGCGGCCGTATACGCACCGGGCTGATCGTCGTGGTCCTGGCGGCCGTGGTCGGCGGCGGCGCGGGCCTGGCGATGCAGTACGTGGGCGGGGACGCCGGGGGAGGTGGCGACCGGGCCGTGGACAAGCCCTCGGTGGACGAGCGCGGGCAGACCCCGGGCACGGACCCGTCGGGGCTGCCGGACGGCTGGCAGCGCGTCGACGACCCCGAGGGCTTCAGCCTCTGGGTGCCCGACGGCTGGCGCCGGCAGACGGACGGCAACCAGATCGACTACACGCCGGACAACGGCCGGCACCGCATCCGTATCAGCATCGATCCGGCACCCGACCACGAGAATCCGTACATGCACATGCTCGACATGCAGAAGAGTCTGGAGACGCGGCTGCCGGACTACCGGCGTGTGCAACTGCACCCCAACACCTTCCGGGACCGCACGCTCTCCGCGCTCTGGGAGTTCACCTGGACGGAGCGCACCGAGCATCCCGGCCCGCGGCGGGCGATCGACCAGATGTACTACGAGGACGACGGGACGGAGTACGCCCTCTACATGTCCGGCCCCGCGCGGGACTGGACGACCACACGTGAGCAGTTCGACATCATGCTGCGCGGATGGCGGCCGCCGGGCGCTGAGTAGCCCCTGATCAGGGCTTATGTGCCAGTGAACACTGGCATGGTCGTGCACACCTGGTGAAAAGCTGTTACCGACGGGTACCCAAAGCGCTTCGCTACGCCTACTCTCGCCCCCATGACGGACACGCAGGCCACCGCCGCCGCCCTGGGAACCAACCCGACCGCCGCCGCCCCGGCAGGCGCGCGCAGAGCCGCCGACGTGGTGACCCCGGAGCTGGTCGCCCGGCTGACCAAGGGTGTCGCCGGCTCCGGCCGCACCGCCAACCACACGCCGTTCACCGGCGAACTGCTGACCGAGCTTCCCGAGTCGACGCCCGAGGACGTGGCCGCGGCCTTCGCACGCGCCCGCGCCGCGCAGACCGCGTGGGCCGCCACCCCGGTCCGGGCCCGTGCGGCCGTCCTGCTGCGTTTCCACGACCTGGTCCTCGCACGCCAGTCGGAGGTCCTGGACCTGATCCAGCTCGAGACCGGCAAGGCCCGGCTGCACGCGCACGAGGAGGTGCAGGCCGTCGCCGTCGCCGCCCGCCACTACGGGCGCAAGGCCCCCTCGTACCTGAAGCCCAAGCGGCACACCGGCGTGGTCCCCGTGCTCACCAGGACGACCGAACTGCGCCATCCGCGCGGAGTGGTGGGACAGATCGCGCCCTGGAACTATCCGCTGGAGCTGTCCGTCGGCGACGCGCTGCCCGCCTTCGTCACCGGCAACGCCGTCGTCATGAAGCCCGACACCGAGACGGCGCTCACCGCGCTGTGGGCGCGTGACCTGCTGATCGAGGCGGGCCTTCCCGCGGAGGTGTTCCAGGTCGTCCTCGGCGACGGCCCCGTCGTCGGGCCAGAGGTCGTGAAGCACGCCGACTACGTCTCCTTCACCGGCTCCACCCGCACCGGCCGCGAGGTGGCGCAGGGCGCCGCCGCCCGCCTGGTCGGCGTCTCCCTCGAACTCGGTGGCAAGAACGCCATGCTGGTGCTCCACGACGCCGACGTCGAGAAGGCCGCCGCCGGAGCCGTACGGGCCTGCTTCTCCTCCGCGGGCCAGCTGTGCATCTCCATCGAGCGGCTGTATGTGCACGAGTCGATCGCCGACGACTTCGTCGAGCGGTTCGCGGCCCGTACGAAGGCCATGCGGCTCGGCAGCTCCCTCGCCTACGGCGCCGACATGGGCTGCCTCGCGGGCGAGCGCCAGCTCGAGACCGTCACCCGTCACGTCGAGGAGGCCGTCGCCAAGGGCGCCAGGCTCGTCGCGGGCGGAGTCGCCCGCCCCGACATCGGCCCGCTCTTCTATGAGCCGACCATCCTCGACGGCGTCGAGGCACCGATGGCCGTGTGCACGGAGGAGACCTTCGGACCGGTCGTCTCCGTCTACCGCTTCACCGACGAGGACGACGTCATCGAGCAGGCCAACGCCACGCCGTACGGCCTCAACTCCAGCGTCTGGACCAGGAACGCCCGGCGCGGTCGCGCAGTCGCGGCCCGGCTGCGCACCGGCACCGTCAACATCAACGAGGGCTACGCACCGGCGTACGGGAGCGTCCAGGCCCCGATGGGCGGCATGAAGGAGTCCGGCCTCGGCCGGCGCCACGGCTCCGAGGGCATCCTCAAGTACACGGAGGCGCAGACCGTGGCCCAGCAGCGGCTCATGCCGCTGGCCCCGTCGTTCGGCATGGACGACGAGAAGTACGCCGCTTTCATGAGCACCAGCCTCAAGGCGATGAAGGTCCTGCGGCTGCGCTGACCCGCGGCCCCGCCGCCCCCGTCCCCCGCGACCCCGCCGCCCCCGTCCCTGACGCCCGCACATTTCACGAGGAGAGCCATGTCAGAGGTACCCCCTGCCCGGCATCAGGACGCGGGCGCCGGCGACGAGTACGACTACGACGTGCTCGTCGTGGGCTCCGGCTTCGGCGGCTCCGTCACGGCGCTCCGTCTCACCGAGAAGGGCTACCGGGTCGGCGTCCTCGAGGCGGGCCGGCGCTTCACCCGCGAGACCCTGCCGAAGAACTCCTGGGACCTGCGCAACTACCTCTGGGCCCCGGCCCTCGGCCTGTTCGGCATCCAGCGCATCCATCTGCTCGGCAAGGTGATGGTGCTGGCCGGAGCGGGCGTCGGCGGCGGCTCGCTCAACTACGCCAACACGCTCTACGTCCCGCCCGCGCCGTTCTTCAACGACCCGCAGTGGAAGGACATCACCGACTGGCAGGACGAGCTGAAGCCGTACTACGACCAGGCGCGGCGCATGCTCGGTGTACGGCTCAACCCGACGACGACGCCCTCCGACGTCCATCTGAAGGCGACCGCCGAGGCGATGGGCGTCGGCGACAGCTTCCACATGGCTCCCGTCGGGGTGTTCTTCGGCGACGGACAGGACGCCGACGGCACGGTGAGGGCCAGGCCCGGCGAGGAGGTCGCCGACCCCTACTTCGGCGGCGTCGGCCCCTCGCGGAAGGCGTGCAGCGAGTGCGGCGAGTGCATGACGGGCTGTCGGCACGGCGCGAAGAACACCCTCAACGAGAACTACCTGTACCTTGCGGAGAAGGCGGGCGCCGTCGTCCACCCGATGACGTCCGTCGTCGCCGTCACCGAGGACTCCCGCGGCGGCTTCGCCGTCACAACGCTGCCCAGCGACAACCGGCGCAAGGGCAGGGGCCGTACGTTCACCGCCCGCCGGGTCGTCATCGCCGCCGGCACGTACGGCACGCAGACGCTGCTGCACCGGATGAAGGACGGCGGACTGCTGCCGTGCCTGTCGCCCCGCCTGGGCGAGCTGACCCGCACCAACTCCGAGGCGCTGGTGGGCGCGCAGACCGACGACCGGCGCTACCGCAAGCGCCACGGCGCCGCGAAGGCCGACTTCACCCGCGGCGTCGCCATCACCTCGTCCATCCACCCCGACGAGAACACCCACATCGAGCCCGTCCGGTACGGCAGGGGCTCGAACGCCATGGGCGGGATGACCGTTCTGCAGGTGCCCTACCGGGTCAAGGGCCGGGTGGCCGGGTGGCTCGGCAACATGGCGAAGCACCCCGTGCTCGCGCTGCGCGCGCTGTCCAACCGGCGCTGGTCGGAGCGGACCATCATCGGCCTGGTCATGCAGTCCCTCGACAACTCGCTGACCACGTACCGCAAGCCGAAGGGCATCGGAAAGGGACTGCTCACCGCCCGCCAGGGGCACGGCGCCCCGAACCCCACGCAGATCCCCGAGGCGACGCGGGCGGCCTCGCTGCTCGCCGAGGAGATCAACGGCTTCGCCGGCTCCAACATCGGCGAACTGATGGGCACCCCGCTCACCGCGCACTTCCTGGGCGGCTGCCCGATCGGCGACTCCCCGCGGACCGGCGTGATCGACCCGTACCACCGGCTGTACGGCCACCCCGGCATCTCGGTCGTGGACGGCGCCGCGGTCTCGGCGAACCTGGGGGTCAACCCGTCGCTGACGATCACCGCCCAGGCGGAGCGGGCGATGTCCTTCTGGCCCAACAACGGCGAGGAGGACCCGCGTCCGGCACAGGGCGAGGAGTACCGGCGGCTGTCCCCGGTCGCACCGAAGTCCCCGGCGGTCCCGGCGGAGGCGTTCGGCGCGCTGGAGCTTCCGTTCCTCGGCATGCCGGCGGTCCCGCCGAAGAAGTGACCGGGTGAGGGGCTCCTGGCCCCTTGCTCCCGGCCCCTTGCTCTGGCCCCCTGCGCCGGGCTCCGGGTTCGGTCGTCCGGACGCACGAAGGCCGCTGCACCCCCCTCCGAGTGCAGCGGCCTTGGTGGCTTTGAGAGCCCGGCGCGCACGTGGGCGCGCCGGACGTCAGCCGTTACGCGGTGGCGTCACCACGGCGGCGCTTCATGGCGAAGACGACACCGGCACCCGCGAGGATGGCGACACCGCCGACCGCACCGATGACGGGCAGGCTGGAGTCGGAACCGGTCTCGGCGAGGTTGCCGGTGACCGGGAGCTCCTTGACGCCGCCCTGCGGCTTCGGGTCCGGCCCCTTGTCCTCCGGCTTGCCCTCGCCCGGCTTTGCCTCGCCGGGGTTCTCGTTCGGGGTGCCCGGCTTCAGGACGGTGAAGTCGGCCGAGGCGCCCGCGTTCTCGGCGATGCACTCCTGGCCCTCGACGTCGCCGAGGTAGCCGCCGGAACCGATGGCGTAGCTGTCACCGGCGGGCGCGTCCTTCGCGATGCTGACACGGAGGTCGATCTTCACGAAGTCCTGGGACTTCATGGTCTCGACGCCCCAGAAGTAGTCACCCGCGTACGACTCGTCGCCGATCCGCTCCCACTCGTCGGTGCCGGGGAGGCGGAACTGCAGCTCGACGTGCTTGCTCAGCCACTTGTCCTCATCGAGTTCGTAGTTCTCGACCTCGGCGTAGAAGGCGACCTCCTTGAGATCGGCCTTCGAGTTGTTCGTGATGGTGAGGTTGAAGTCCTCCCAGCCGCTGCCGGCGACGATCTTGCCGGGCAGCCCGGAGAGCTTGAGGCCGAGCGCCTTCTCCTCGAAGTTCTCGTCCAGCTCCTCGCAGTACGGCGGAAGCTCCACGTCGGGAATCTCTCCCTCCGGGTTCTCCTCTTCCTCCTCGGTCTTCTCGTCCGAGTCCTGCTCGTCCGGGGTCTTCCCGTCGGCCGTGCCCGTTTCCGAGGTCTTCTCGTCCTCGGTCTTCTCGTCGGGAGTGCCGGCCTCCGGCGTCTTCCCGTCAGTCTGCTCGTCGGGGGTGCCGGCTTCCGGAGTCGTGGTGTCCGGAGTCTTCTCTTCGGTGGTCTCGCTGTTCGGGTCTTCGGTGCCCGGGGTGTCGGGGCCCGTCTCCGTCGTGAGCGGGGTCGTGCTGGTCGTCGCGTACGCAGCCGGCGCCGCCAGGAAGGTGGCGGGTGCGATGACGGCCGTCGCAGCAGCGAGGGCCATGGCGCGGCGAAGCTTCATTGAGACCTCAGTGAAGTCTGGGTGCCGCGTTGAGCGGCACGAAGGCTGATTCGGAACCCCTCGGGCACCACACTGGGTGCGAACACGTGAGGTCGTTGTTACGCATGCATGACCTGCGACCAGGGGGATTGGTTGCACGCGAACTCACAGGATCTTTATGTGACCTGCACCACGCCCCGCCTCCCCCGGGCCGGAACGAGATCAATCCGTGATCGTCCGCCGCGCAACGTTCCGCGCGTGTGGGTCACATGAGTGAGGTGCCACCCCAAGTGGCTCCCGCTGTACCGGAGGAAAAGAGAGTGGACATCAGACGGGTCTCCGCCCGTTCTTCGTGGCGCCGGACGGCACTCGCCGGCCTCGCTGCCGTGGCGGTCGCCGCCGTGGGGGTCACGGGAACCGCGCACGCCGAGGAAGCCCCGGTGCCCGTGGTCATCAAGGGGACGGACAAGCTCGACCTGTCGCTGAGCGGCGGCAACGTCGACCCGACCGAGCACAACGTCGAGATCAGGGTCGAAGGGCCGGGGGCGTACGACCCGGAGGTCGAGCCGAACCCGGCTCCGATCCCGTCGGAGGACTACTCGATCACCATCGACGCGACCGAGCTCAAGGGTTTCGCCGACATCGAACTCCCTTGTGAGGCGGACGGTCTGGTCGCGGTCTGCGCGTCGGACACCCTTTACCCCGGTGACGTGCTCAACCCGAACTACGACCTCCGGGTCGAGGTCACCGACGAGAGCAAGGCCGGCGACTTCGGCAGGATCAAGGTCACCGGCCGGGGCAACGGCCTCGTCTTCGACGAGCACACCGTCGACGTGCTCATCGGCGGCCCCGAGCTCCGGATGAAGAAGCTGCCCGCCGAGCCCGGCGGTTTCGCCGCGGGCGACACGTACACGGCGCCGCTCGGCTTCCGCAACATCGGCAGCATGGCGGCCGACGGTGTGGTGCTCCGGTTCGACGGCTCCCGCGGACTGTCGTTCCCCGAGACGTACGAGAACTGTGAGTACGCCGAGGAGAACAAGGACGACCTGATCCACTACCGCAAGGTCGCCCTCTGCTCCTTCGAGGGCGACTTCGGCCCGGGCGAGGCGTGGGAACTCGGCGAGCCGGTGAAGGTGAGGACCGCGGCCTTCGCGCTCCACGACATCTTCGCCTACCGCTTCACGGCCGTCTCCCCGAAGCAGACGGAACAGCTGCGCGCGGGACTCGACTTCCGTGCCGGGACCGGTGCCGCGCTCACGCTGAAGCAGGTGCCGCAGCCCGAGCCCGGTGACTACGTGCAGCACACGGAAATCGACCTGCCGCAGAAGAACACCTATGACCTCGATCTGTCCGGCGGCCGCGCCGACGGTGCCAAGGGCGAGACGGTCAAGATCGACGTGCGGCTGAGCAACAACGGTCCCGCGTGGCTCGGTGCGCTGCGCTCGGGCGGGGAGCCGTTCACCTTCAGGGTCAATGTCCCCGAGGGCGCGAAGGTCACCAAGAGCCCCGCTTCCTGTCGGCCGATGAACACCGGGAGCGGCAACGAGGACGAGTCCGAGTACCTGTGCTGGGCCGACACGCCCTTCCTTGAGGACGACAAGCGCGACTTCCCGTTCGAGTTCCTTGTCGAGAAGGTCGTCGTCGGCGCCAAGGGCAGGATCCACTTCCCCGAGTTCCCCGGCCAGGAGGACAGCCCGTGGGAGGGCGACCCGGCCAATGACGACGGCTGGATCGTGCTGAACGGCACCGGTGACGAGGAGACCCCGGGCGACACCGGCGGTTCGACCGGCGGTTCGACCGGCGGTTCGGGCTCCACCGAGGGCGCCACCGGCGGTTCCACCGGCGGTTCCACCGGCGGCTCCGGTGACGACGGCGCCACCTCCGGCGGCTCGTCCGCCGGTACCACCGGCGGCGACTCCACCCAGGGCGGCCTGGCCTCCACCGGCTCCACCGCCCTGCTGGCCGCGGGCGGCGCCGCAGTGGCGCTGGCCGCGGGCGGAGTGCTCTTCGTGGTGGTCCGCCGCCGCTCCGTCTGACCGCGCCCCATCAAAGAAGAGCCCCGTGGACATCGTCGTGTCCACGGGGCTCTTCCGCTCGGCACCGGCGGTCAGGGCAGCGCCGGTGCCGGGGGGCGCGGCGCCGGGGGGCTGCGCCGCGTCGGGAGAGGCCGCCGGTCCGGCGCGCGGGCGGCGCGCACGGACGGCTGTCGCCTTCGTGAGTGTGGGTGCGCAGAGAGGGACCTGCTCGTGCTGCACGTTCTGGACGGGCTGGGCCGTACGGACCGGATGCGGTCGGTGCCGGGCGTCCCCGGCGCCGACCGCTCTTGGGGTGACCGGGCTGCTGTCCCCTGCCGACCGGTCACGCGCGCTGGGGCGAGGTCCCACGACGCACCTTCGTACGTCACACGCCCCAGCGGAGCCACGCGTGGTTTCTTCGAAGCCGCCCCTGGCTGGCACGGACAACGGGACCAACGAAGACCGGCCCGGGTGCGTCACGCGCCGTACGGGTGAGGATGCGCCCGAACGCAGATACGCAGGCGTACACCGGCCGGTGACCTCGGTCCGATAAGCAGGCATACACCGGCCGACCGGGGGCGCGGCCGGTGCACCGGTCAGATGCGGCCCCGGCACAGCTCCAGCACCGTCATCGCGATCGAGGTGCCCGGCCTGCCGAGGGCGTCCCGGTAGTGGGCCAGCACCTCCATCTCGCGCGCCAGGTTCACCCGGCGTCCGCCGGAGGCGATCCGGGCGTCCTGGATGACGGCGGAGACCGCCATCCGTTCCTGGATCAGGCCGATGATCCTGTCGTCGAGCGCGTCGATCCGCTCACGCGCGCCGCTGATCACGGTGGCGGCCGTCTCGGTGCGGGCGCCGGTCTTCTCGGTCCGGGTCACGGACATCTGTGGGGCTCCTCGGTGTGGTGGAGGGCCACGGCCCGGCACGGCCCGGAAAGCCGAAGCGCCCCGGGCCTTGTCGGCCCGGGGCGCCTGGGAAGTCGCTGTTCAGCTGATCAAGCAGCGCGACCATGGCAGCCGGACGGGCCGGTGCCATAGGTAAAGACGAAGGTCAGCTGCTTCTGCATGCGGACAGTATGGACCGGGCCCGGCCGTGGAGGCCAAAAGCGGTTCGGATGGTGAGACGAAAAGTGTCTACCGGCGCGCCGGTAGAATCGACAAAGCAGACCCTTTTCCCCGCCGGAAGGCAGCCCCGTGCCCGCAGCACCCTCCGCCGCCCCCGACGTCGTGCTCGTTGTCGACTTCGGTGCGCAGTACGCCCAGCTCATCGCCCGCCGCGTCCGTGAGGCCCGGGTCTACAGCGAGATCGTCCCCTCGACCATGCCGGTGGCCGAGATGCTGGCCAAGAACCCGAGGGCGATCATCCTTTCCGGCGGGCCCTCGTCGGTGTACGCGGAGGGCGCCCCGCGCCTGGACCGTGCCATCTTCGAGGCGGGCGTCCCCGTCTTCGGCATGTGCTACGGCTTCCAGCTGATGGCGACGACGCTCGGCGGGACCGTCGACAACACCGGGGCGCGGGAGTACGGCCGTACGCCGCTCCACGTCTCCAAGAGCGGCTCGACGCTCTTCGAGGGCACCCCGGACGAGCAGTCGGTGTGGATGTCGCACGGCGACGCCTGCTCCGCCGCTCCCGAGGGCTTCACCGTCACCGCTTCCACGGACGTCGTGCCGGTGGCCGCCTTCGAGAACGACGAGAAGAAGCTGTACGGCGTGCAGCACCACCCCGAGGTGATGCACTCCACCTACGGCCAGCAGGTGCTCGAGCACTTCCTCTACCGCGGTGCCGGCATCGAGCCGAACTGGACCACGGGCAATGTGATCGAGGAGCAGGTCGAGGCGATCCGCGCCCAGGTCGGCACGAAGCGCGCCATCTGCGGTCTGTCCGGCGGCGTGGACTCCGCGGTCGCCGCGGCCCTCGTGCAGAAGGCCATCGGCTCCCAGCTGACCTGTGTGTACGTCGACCACGGCCTGATGCGCAAGGGCGAGACCGAGCAGGTCGAGAAGGACTTCGTCGCGGCGACCGGCGTGCAGCTCAAGGTCGTCGACGCGCAGGAGCGCTTCCTGAAGGCGCTGGCCGGGGTCTCCGACCCCGAGGAGAAGCGGAAGATCATCGGACGCGAGTTCATCCGGGTCTTCGAGCAGGCACAGGCCGAGATCGTGGCCGAGGCCGAGCACGGCGAGGACGTCGCCTTCCTCGTCCAGGGCACGCTCTACCCGGACGTCGTCGAGTCCGGCGGCGGCACCGGCACCGCCAACATCAAGTCGCACCACAACGTGGGCGGTCTGCCAGAGGACCTCGAGTTCGAACTCGTCGAGCCGTTGCGCCAGCTGTTCAAGGACGAGGTCCGCATGGTCGGCCAGGAGCTCGGCCTGCCGGACGAGATCGTCCAGCGCCAGCCGTTCCCGGGCCCGGGCCTCGGTATCCGGATCGTCGGCGAGGTCACCCGTGAACGGCTCGACCTGCTGCGCGAGGCGGACGCGATCGCCCGTGAGGAGCTCACGGCGGCCGGTCTGGACCGGGACATCTGGCAGTGCCCGGTGGTGCTGCTCGCCGATGTCCGCAGCGTCGGCGTGCAGGGCGACGGCCGCACCTACGGCCACCCGATCGTGCTGCGCCCCGTCTCGTCCGAGGACGCGATGACGGCCGACTGGACGCGGATGCCGTACGACGTGCTGGCGAAGATCTCGACCCGGATCACCAACGAGGTCGCCGACGTGAACCGCGTGGTCCTCGACGTGACGAGCAAGCCCCCGGGCACCATCGAGTGGGAGTGACCCCTCCGCAGGGTCAACGCCGACGCCGTCGCTCATTCGTTTGAGTGGCGGCGTCGGCGTTCACCGTGGGTAGGCTGCTCGTACGGAGCAGAGTCCCGTCCATGGGAGGAACCATGATCGCTGAGGTCTCGCACACCTGGCCGGTGCCGCCGCAGGACGGATACACCGTCGACGACCTGCTGACGCTGCCCGACCTCCCGCCGCACACCGAGCTGATCGACGGGAGCCTGGTCTTCGTGAGTCCGCAGCGGGATTTTCACAGCATCGTGATCGACCTTCTGATGAGCGGGCTGCGCAGGACCGCGCCGCCCGAGCTGAAGGTGCGGCGCGAGATGACGGTGGCGCTCGACAGGCGAAACGGCCCCGAGCCGGATGTCTCGGTGGTGCGTGCCGAGGCGGTCAGGAACCGCGAGCAGACGTACTTCCAGGTGAGGGATGTACTGCTTGCGGTCGAGGTGGTCTCTCCGGACTCCGAGTCCCGCGATCGCGACACCAAGCCGCACAAGTACGCCGGTGCCGGGATCCCGTACTTCTGGCTCGTCGAGATGGCCGGTCCGGAACAGCGGCCCGTCGTCCACGTCCACGAGTTGGACAAGGAGAGGCGCGTCTACGTTTCCGTCGGCACCTTCCACGACCGGCTCAAGCTCTCCGCCCCCTTCGACATCGACATCGACCTCGCGGACATCGACACCCTCTGACGCGTCCCCTCCGACGATCCAGTTCTGTCACAGACTGCGTCGCCGAGCTGGTGAGCGGCGCGGCCTCGGCATACGTATGGTCGATTGAACTGATCGACTGCAGACGGGGACGAGTGATGACACACACGCACCGGGCGACCACATGGGGCGAGGACACGCCCGAGGAGGGGCCGAGAGGCTGGAAGGAGCAGGCCGGCCGGTACGCCCTGCTGCCGTTGCGCATCTTCCTCGGCGTGACCTTCATCTACGCGGGACTCGACAAACTCACGGACAGTGCCTTCATGTCGGCCACCGGTACCGGCTCCATCGGGGAGCTGATGAGCAGTGTGCGCGACACCTCCGCGATTCCGGCACTCGTCGACCTGGCGCTGAAGAACCCCGTGGGCTTCGGTTACGCCATCGCCCTCGGGGAGCTGGCCGTCGGCATCGGCACCCTCGTCGGCCTGATGGCCCGGCTCGCCGCCCTCGGCGGGGCGCTGATCTCGCTGAGCCTGTGGCTGACCGTCAGCTGGCAGACCGACCCGTACTACTACGGCAACGACCTGGCCTATCTGATGGCCTGGCTCCCGTTGGTACTCGCGGGCGCGTCGATGTTCTCCCTCGACGCCCTGATCGCGGAACGGCGGCGGCGCACTCCGTAGTGCAGCGCGGCCACCGTCCCCGCCAGGCAGAGTCCGCCGCCCACGACGGGGAAAGCCACCCACCAGGGCGTGTTCCAGGCGCCGCCGGCGTCGCCGCCGTAGAGCAGGGCAGCGGCCAGTACGCTCAGCCCGGCGATCATCCCGGCGGGGCGGAAGCCGTGCAGATACGCGCGGCCGGGTCCTGACGCGGACTCATGACGTGGCACGGGTCACCTCCACCTGTCCGATGCCCACTTCCAGCTCCAGCTCCAGCCTGCCCGCCGGCTCGGCTCCCGCCGGCGGCGCCAGTGTGTGCCGGCGGTCCTGGCCGGGGCTGACGTCGATGTCCTCGGCCGCCTCGCCGGGGAGCCGGATGTCGCCGACGCCGACCTCGGCGTCGACCTGCACCGTGGCGTCCTGCGGCAGGACGATCCTGAGATGGCCCGCGCCGATCTCGGCCCGCGTCGACAGTGTGGTGCCGGAGGGCACGGTCAGGGCGGAGAGGTCGAGCGTGCCGGCTCCGGTGCCCAGCTCGTAGAGCGGTTCGAGGGAGGCGACCGTCGCGGGCCGCCAGGTCCGCTCGCCCCAGCTCGTGCCGATGTCCTTCGGCAGCGCGGAGGCACCCGCGAGCAGCCCGGCCGTGACCAGCGTCATCAGGACCGTGCCGAAGCCGGTGCGGCCCAGCACCGAGCTGACCAGCAGGCCCAGGCCGAACACCGTGAGCGCGGCGACCAGACCGATCTGCAGCGCCGTGCCCAGGGGCTGTCCCTCCCAGCTGAGCCCGGTCCCCAGGCCGCCCGCCGGCAGCGCGAGCAGGAAGACCGGTCCGCCGATGCCCCGCGGGCCCCGGTACTGCCGCGCCGCGGGCCCGTGACCGGTGCGGGCCGCGGGCGCCGCGGCGTCCGCCACGGCCGACTCCGGGCCCCACAGGTAGCCGGTCGGGACCGGCCCGGTGGTGCCGTCCTTGACGATCGGGTCGCGCCACCAGGAGGGGCTTTCCGGCACGGGCGGCGCCTTGGTCTCCGGCGGGGCCTCCGCGACCGCGTGGGCCGTCGCCGCGTCTCTCGGGGCGCCGTCGTTCGTCGCCAGGCGACGGCGCTGGGACCAGACGGCCGCACCGGCGACGGCCAGTGACAGCAGTGCCGCGAAGAAGAGGGCTCCGCCGTTGCCCAGCATGGAGAGGAAGAGTCCGCAGCCGATCAGCGCGAGGAGCACGGCGGTCAGGGACGCGCCGTCGACCCGGCCGGTCAGCAGCCGGCGGAACTCGTTCTCCTCGTCGTCCTCCGACGGCAGCAGCAGCCAGGCGAACCCGTAGAAGATCAGCCCGATGCCGCCGGTCACCGACAGCACGCCCACGGCGATCCGGAAGATCACCGGGTCCACGTCGCAGTAGCGGCCCAGTCCGCCGCACACACCGGCCACCACTTTGTGGCGGGGGGAGCGGCGCAGCTGCGGCGCCTCGGGGGGCGGGACGGTCGGCTGCTCTGTCATGAGTCCATGGTGACCGCCGGGGCCGGGCGGCGGGAGCCCGGCCGACCCTGGCCCTTCCCTGAAATCCGACCCCGAGACGACCGCGGCCGGATCAGGGAAGGGCCGGGGCCGGCCGGGGAGCGGTTCAGGGACGACCCTGATACCGCGCCGGGTTCCCACGTGTGACGATCGAGGCATGCCAGTCGCCACTCCGGGAACCACCGGTTCCTCCCACGCACCCCTGCCGGAGGAGCCGGCTCTGCGCAGGCTGTACCGCAGCGCCGACGGGCGGATGCTCGGCGGGGTGGCCCGTGGTCTGGCCGGCCATCTGGGGCTCCCGGTCGTCTGGGTGCGCCTGGTCTTCCTCGGACTGTTCCTGGTCGACGGTCTCGGCGCGGTGCTCTACGCGGTGTTCTGGATCGTCGTGCCGCTCGGGGTCGGCGGCCGGACGGAGGAGCCGCGCTCGGTGTTCGAGACGACTCCCGACGGGCGCCGCAGGCTGCGCAAGCCGGACAAGGGCCAGCTCTTCGCGATGCTCGCGCTGCTCTTCGGTGCCGCGGTGTTCGTCGGCAACGTCGACATGCGCGGCAGCAACCGCTACGTGTGGCCGACACTGCTGATCGGCGCGGGCGTCATCCTGGTCTGGCGTCAGGCGGACAACGCCCGCCGCGCCCGCTGGACCGACGTCGGGCGCCGCCGGCGGCTGCTCCAGCTGGCCCGGACGCTGGCCGGCGTCGCGCTCGTCGGTATGGGCCTGACCGTCTTCATGGTGGTCCGCGGATCCGCCGCCCAACTGGGCAACGTGCTGACCGCCGCGGTTGCCGTCATCGCCGGTGCCGCCCTGCTCGCGGGCCCCTGGCTGGTGCGGATGACGCAGGATCTCTCCGAGGAGCGGACGATGCGGATCCGTGCCCAGGAGCGGGCCGAGGTCGCCGCACACGTCCACGACTCCGTACTGCACACGCTCACCCTGATCCAGCGGAACGCCGGTGACGCCGGAGAGGTCCGACGGCTCGCCCGCGCCCAGGAACGCGAGCTGCGAAACTGGCTCTACAAGCCGGAGGGCACCGGCAAGGAAGAGGACGAGGAGCCCGCCACCCTCGCGGAGGCGGTCAAGAGGACGGCCGCCGAGGTCGAGGACAAGCACGGGGTCCCGCTGGAGGTGGTCGTCGTCGGCGACTGCCCGCTCGACGAGAAACTGGCGGCGCAGATGCAGGCCGCGCGCGAGGCGATGGTCAACGCCGCCAAGTACGGTGGCGCGGGAGGGGCGGTGCAGGTGTTCGCGGAGGTCGAGGGCCGTACGGTCTTCGTGTCCGTACGGGACCGGGGGCCGGGCTTCGACCTGGACGACGTACCGGAGGACCGGATGGGCGTCAGGGAGTCGATCATCGGCCGTATGCAGCGCAACGGCGGTACGGCGCGGCTGCGTTCCGTGCCCGGGGACGGCACGGAAGTGGAGCTCGAGATGGAGAGGGCGGACGGATGACCGAGGGCGCAGAACAGACCGAGGAGCGACGGGCACGGGTCGTGCTCGTCGATGACCACCGGATGTTCCGCACCGGTGTGCAGGCCGAGATCGGGCAGACCGAGCGGACGGGCGTCGAGGTCGTCGGCGAGGCCGCCGACGTCGACCAGGCGGTCACCGTGATCACGGCGACCCGGCCGGAGGTCGTCCTGCTCGACGTGCATCTGCCCGGCGGGGGCGGGGTCGAGGTGCTGCGTCGCTGCGCCCCGCTGATGGGCGCGGCGGAGAACCCGGTGCGTTTCCTGGCGCTGTCGGTCTCCGATGCCGCGGAGGACGTGATCGGCGTGATCCGGGGCGGTGCCCGCGGCTATGTCACCAAGACCATCACCGGCACGGACCTGGTCGACTCGGTCTTCCGGGTGCAGGACGGCGACGCGGTGTTCTCTCCGAGGCTGGCCGGCTTCGTACTGGACGCGTTCGCCTCCACGGACGCGCCGCCGGTCGACGAGGACCTGGACCGGCTGACGCAGCGGGAACGGGAGGTGCTGCGGCTGATCGCACGCGGGTACGCGTACAAGGAGATCGCCAAGCAGCTGTTCATCTCGGTGAAGACCGTCGAGTCGCATGTCTCCGCCGTGCTGCGCAAGCTGCAGTTGTCCAACCGGCACGAGCTGACCCGGTGGGCGACGGCCCGCCGCCTGGTGTGACCGGCCCCTGTGACCGGTCCCCGTGACCGGTCCCTGTGACCGGCTCCGGGTGAGGGACACGCCACGGCGGCACCGCGGCACTGCCGTCACGCGGGACGGGTCGCTCCCGCGAACGGCATCTCGTCGATCGGCGCGATCCGCACCGGGGCGCCGGGCCGCGGCGCGTGGATCATCTTGCCGCCACCGATGTACAGCCCGACGTGCGTGACGCCCGAGTAGAAGAACACCAGGTCCCCCGGGGCGAGTCGGGAGCGGGGGATGCGCTCGCCGGCGTTGATCTGGGTGTACGTGGTGCGCGGCAGCGACACCCCCGCGGAGCGCCAGGCGGCCTGGGTGAGGCCGGAGCAGTCGTAGGAGCCGGGACCCGTCGCGCCCCACACGTAGGGTTTGCCGAGCGCCCCGTACGCGTGGGCGACGGCCTGTGCGGCCCGGCTGCCGGGGGCCCGCAGGGGGCCCCGGGGGGTGTCGGTGCGGTCGGCCCTGGCGGGCGCCGGGGTGGAGCCGCCGCTGTTGTACGCGGCGCGCTGCTCGGCGGTGAGTTCGGCCAGCAGCCGCTCGGCGGTCTTGAGTTTGCCGCGGACCGTGGCCTTGTGACCGGCCAGTTCCTTGCGGCGGGCCTCGAGCGTCGCGATCTTCTCCGCGGCCTGTGTCTTGAGGTGCTCCAGGTCCCTCAGTTGCCGGTGGACCCCGGCGATCGCGGCGGCCTGCCGTGCGCCGACCCGTTCTGCGAGGGCGGCGCGTTCCAGGTATTCCTCCGGGTCCGAGGTGAGTGCGAGGCGCAGGCCGGGGTCCATGCCGCCGTCGCGGTACTGGGCCGTGGCGACCGAACCGAGCGCGTTGCGTGAGGCGTTCAACCGCTCGGTCCTGCGCGCCGCCTCGTCGCGCAGCGCGTCGAGCGACCTGCGGGCGCTCTCCGTCTGCTCCTTGGCGCCGTTGTACTTCTCGGTGGCGGCCTCCGCCTCCTGGTACAGCTTGTCGACCTTGCTCTTGACCTGCGCGGGGGTGAGGCGGGGCTCTGCGTGACCCGAGCCCTCGAACGCGGTGCCGGTCGCCGCGCCGGCGAGGGCGAGAGTGATCGCGGTACGGGCGGCCTGGCCGCCGAACAGGCGCGGCCTTGGTTTCCGGTGGGCTGCCACGAGGGCTTCCACGTCCTTCCGTCGTTCGCTGCCGCCGTTCGCGTCCGGCGGCGGGCCGCACAGGGGAGCGGCCCGCCGCCGGATCTCCCGGCGGTGGCGGCCGAGTGCCGTCCGGCTGTACGACGGCGGGTGGGGAGTCGGCCACCTGGGGCAGGACGCTAGACGCCGCGGTCACGGGGAGGGGGCGGAAGGACCGCAAAGTACCGAAGATGGACGCTCTGGACCGGTTGCTGATCACGCGCTGGACGCCCCGGGGCCGCATTGCCGCGGCCTGCCGACCGATGTGGCGGAGCAGGCCCACCTCCCCGACGGGCGGTGGTATGGGGAGGGTTAGGCTCCGGCCATGGACGTACTCATCAATGTCTTCGTCGCCCTGCACGTCATCGGTATCGCCTCGCTGCTGGGCGGATTCCTGACCCAGATGAAGGCCATGGGAGAGGGCACGGCCCGCTTCAATCCGGCGATGCTGCACGGCGCGCTGACGATGCTGGTCACGGGCGTGGCGCTGGTGGGTCTGAACCAGGCCGACGACCAGGCCGTGAACAACGTCAAGATCGGCGTCAAGCTGGCGGTCCTGGTGGTGATCCTCGGCCTCGTGTACGTCAAGCGGGACGAGGAGAAGGTCGACAAGGCGCTGTTCGGCGCGGTGGGCGGCCTGACCGCGGCCAACATCTTCATCGCCACCCTCTGGACCTGATCCGGACCGGACGCACGAGTGCCCGGGCGGCTCCGGCCGCCCGGGCACTCGTGCGTCCGGGGTCAGGCGGGGCGGACGCTGCCGTGGATCGGCATGTAGTAGATGGACTCCTCGCGGACGTTCGTGCCCGGCTTGGGGGCGTGGATCATCTTGCCGTCGCCGATGTAGATCCCGACGTGGCTGATGTCGTCGTAGAAGAAGACCAGGTCACCGGGGAGCAGATCCGCCGTGGCGACGCGGGTGCCGACCTTCACCTGGTCCCACGTGGTGCGCGGCAGGTCCACCCCGGCCGCCTTCCACGCGGCCTGTGTGAGGCCGGAGCAGTCGTACGAGCTCGGGCCCGTCGCGCCCCAGACGTACGGCTTGCCGATCTGGGCGCGGGCGAACGCGAGGACCTTGTCGGCCTTGGCCGTGTAGGTGCCGTCGTCCGTGCCGGTGCCGGTGCCGGTGCCCGTCCCCGGGTCGGTGGTGCCGGTGCCGGTGTCCGTGACCGGGGGCGTCTCGCGTTCCGCGCGCTGCCGCTCGGCCTCCGCCCTGGCGCGGGCCTCCGCCGCGGCCTTCTCCTCGGCCTTGCGGCGGGCCTCCTCCTCCTTCTTCCGCTCGATCGCGGCGAGCCGTGCCTTCTCCTCCGCGGTCAGCGTCGCCAGCAGGGTGCGCGCCTCCGCGAGCTTGGTCTGCACCGTCTGCTTGCTGGTGCGCAGCGCCTCCTGGGAGTCCGTGAGCGACTCGAGACGCTTGGTCGCCTCCGCACGCTGCCTGGCCGCCGCCGCCCGCTCGGTCTCGTACTCGCTGACCGCTCTGCGCTGCTGGTCCGTCATCCGGTCCATCAGCTGGGTCTGGTCGAAGTACGCCTGCGGACTGTCCGCGAACATCAGCGCGGCGGTGGGCGTGACGGAGCCGGTGCGGTACTGCGCGGCCGCGTAGTTGCCGAGGGCGCGGCGGGACACGTTGAGCTTCTCGGTGCGCTCGGCCGCCTCGTCGAGGAGCTGGTCCACCTCCCGGCGCTTCTCGCCGGTGGCTTCCTTGGCCTTGTTGTACTCCTGCGTGGCGCTGCCGGCCTGCCGGTACAGGTCGTCGACCTTCTTCTGCACCTCTTCGATGCTGGGCTTCGGCTCGGAGGGCGCGGCGGTCGCGCTCTGCGTGGAGAGCAGGGTCACACCTGCGAGGGCTGCGGTGGTGAACCCGACGGCGGAGGACGGTTTTGCGGTTCGGCTGCGGGGCTTGCGATGCGACGCCAAGGCCGGCATCTCCTTCTTCCGTGGACCGCCTACCGGGTTAGCTGTCGGGTTCGGGCGAACGGAAGGTGCCCTACGGACCGAGTGGAGCGCGGTCCGATTCACCCCGGTGGTGCTGGGCCTCCTGCGTCGAAGACGACGTCAGGAGGGTGGGTCCCCGGTTCCGAACTTCCATGGCGGGAGGTCGGATTCGGCGCAGGCCGCCCGTTCGGCGTGGTTCGCCGGGAGGGGTGCGGGCCGCCTGGTCGAGCACGCTAGCCAACTCGTGCAGCTGCTGTGAAGGTTGATGTTCGATTTGTCCGATACATGTTCGTGACCTTTTTCGGCGGGTCGCCCGGGCCGGGCCTCCGGTGGAGGATCTGTCGCCTGGCGGATTCGTCCCGTCACCGATCGTGGCCGCCTTCCGGTGTTGCCGTGCGGCCACGGTTGTCGGTGCGGCCGCCTAGACTCGTTAGGCGATGAGCAGCCTCTTTGACGACAGCTTCCTGGCGGATCTCCAGCCCCACGGGGACGAGCATCCACCGCCGCCCGAGGATTCGGCTCCGGAACAGGTCCCGGACGACCTCTTCCAGGGCGCTTTCGACGTGCCTCCGGCTCGCGACGGGTACTACCGCGACGGCGCGCCGCGCCCCGTCGTGGACCCCGCCGCGCTTCTCGACGGGCTGAACGAACAGCAGCGTGCCGCCGTCGTGCACACGGGGTCGCCCCTGCTCATCGTGGCCGGCGCCGGCTCGGGCAAGACCCGGGTGCTCACGCACCGCATCGCGCATCTGCTGGGGACCCGGCATGTGCACCCCGGCCAGATACTGGCGATCACCTTCACCAACAAGGCCGCCGGTGAGATGAAGGAGCGCGTCGAGCAGCTGGTGGGCCCGCGGGCGAACGCCATGTGGGTCATGACCTTCCACAGCGCGTGCGTGCGCATCCTGCGCCGCGAGTCCAAGAAGCTCGGCTTCACCTCGTCGTTCTCGATCTACGACGCCGCCGACTCGAAGCGGCTGATGTCACTGGTCTGCCGCGATCTGGACCTCGACCCGAAGAAGTTCCCGCCGAAGTCCTTCAGTGCCAAGATCTCGAACCTGAAGAACGAGTTGATCGACGAGGAGACCTTCGCCGACCAGGCGCTTGGGGGTGCCTCCCAGGCCGAAGGCTCTGGGGGAGGCTTTGAGAAGACGCTCGCAGAGGCGTACCGGATGTACCAGGCGAGGCTGCGCGAGGCCAACGCCCTGGACTTCGACGACATCATCATGACGACGGTCCACCTGCTCCAGGCGTTCCCGGACGTCGCCGAGCACTACCGCCGCCGCTTCCGGCACGTCCTCGTCGACGAGTACCAGGACACCAACCACGCCCAGTACACGCTCGTGCGCGAACTGGTCGGCACCGGCTACGAGGACCTCGACCCGGCCGAGCTCTGCGTCGTCGGTGACGCCGACCAGTCGATCTACGCCTTCCGCGGCGCGACCATCCGCAACATCCTCCAGTTCGAGGAGGACTACCCGGACGCGACGACGATCCTGCTGGAGCAGAACTACCGCTCCACCCAGACGATCCTGTCCGCCGCCAACGCCGTCATCGAGCGCAACGAGTCCCGCCGCCCCAAGAACCTGTGGACGAACGCGGGCGAGGGTGCCCGGATCACCGGCTACGTCGCGGACACCGAGCACGACGAGGCCCAGTTCGTCGCCGACGAGATCGACCGGCTCACCGACCAGGGCGAGGCGAAGGCCGGCGACGTCGCCGTCTTCTACCGTACGAACGCCCAGTCGCGTGTCTTCGAGGAGATCTTCATCCGCGTCGGCCTGCCCTACAAGGTCGTCGGCGGTGTGCGCTTCTACGAGCGCAAGGAGGTCCGCGACGTGCTGGCCTATCTGCGCGTCCTCGCCAACCCCGAGGACAACGTCCCGTTGCGCCGCATCCTGAACGTGCCGAAGCGCGGCATCGGCGAGCGCGCGGAGGCGATGGTCGACGCTCTCGCGCTCCGCGAGAAGATCACCTTCCCGCAGGCCCTGAAGCGGGTCGACGAGGCGTACGGTATGGCGGCCCGCTCCGCCAACGCGGTCAAGCGGTTCAACGTGCTCATGGAGGAGCTGCGTACCGTCGCCGACTCGGGCGCGGGCCCCGCCGTCGTGCTGGAGGCCGTGCTGGAGCGGACCGGCTACCTCGCCGAACTGCAGGCTTCCACGGACCCGCAGGACGAGACCCGTATCGAGAACCTGCAGGAACTGGCGTCCGTGGCGCTCGAGTTCGAGCAGGAGCGCGGGGACGAGGAAGGCGCGGGGACGCTCGCCGAGTTCCTGGAGAAGGTGGCGCTCGTCGCCGACTCCGACCAGATCCCGGACGAGGACGGCGAGGGCACCGGCGTCATCACGCTGATGACGCTGCACACCGCCAAGGGCCTCGAGTTCCCCGTCGTGTTCCTGACCGGCATGGAGGACGGCGTCTTCCCGCACATGCGGGCGCTGGGGCAGACGAAGGAACTGGAGGAGGAGCGGCGCCTGGCGTACGTGGGTATCACACGCGCCCGCGAGCGGCTCTACCTGACCAGGTCGTCGATGCGCAGCGCCTGGGGCCAGCCCTCGTACAACCCGCCCTCGCGGTTCCTCGAGGAGATCCCCGTCCAGCACCTGACATGGAAGCGGACGGGCCCGATGGCCGCGCCCGCCGGACCGACGTCCGGCATCGCGTCCTCGCTGTCGTCCTCCCGTTCGCGCGGGGGCGCGTCCGGCTTCGCCACGCGGCGCACGAGCGACAAGCCGGTGATCTCGCTGGTGGTGGGCGACCGGGTCACGCACGACCAGTTCGGCCTCGGGACCGTGATCGAGGTGAAGGGCTCGGGCTCGGAGGCGCAGGCGACGATCGACTTCGGGGACGAGAAACCCAAGCGGCTGCTGCTGCGGTACGCGCCGGTCGAGAAGCTCTGACGGCGTCGGTCGGGAGGGCTGCGACGGCGCCGGTCGCAAGCCCCTGACGCCGAGGCATCTGACGCCGATGGCGGCCCCCTCGGGGGCCGCCATCGTTGGTTCGGTTCCTTCGGCGTCGGGTCCTAGGTGGGATCGACGCCGTGACTGCGCAGCCACGGCAGCGGGTCGATGGCCGCGCCGCCGCCGGGCCTGACCTCGAAGTGCAGGTGCGGGCCGGTGGAGTTGCCCGAGTTGCCGGAGTAGGCGATGACGTCGCCGGCCTTGACCGAACCGCTGCGGATCTTGGTGCTGCTCAGGTGGCAGTACCAGGTCTCCGTGCCGTCCGGGGCCGTCACGATGGCCATGTTGCCGTAGGCGCTGTTCCACTGGGTGCGGACCGTGCCGTCCGTGGCGGCCATGACCGGAGTCCCGTACTGGACGGGGAAGTCGATACCGGTGTGCAACGACATCCAGTTGACGCCGGACTGCCCGTAGTAGGCGCTCAGCTGGTGCAGCTTCACCGGAAGCATGAACTTGGGGCGCAGCGCCTCGCGGCGTGCCGCCTCCTCCTCGCGCTTCTTCTTCTCCGCCGCCTGGCGCGCCTTGAGGTCGATGCGCTCCTGGGTGCGGGAGGCGCGGTCGCCGAAGTCACGGGCGTCGGCGCTGAGCGCGGCGAGCTGGGTGTCCATGGCGTTGTTGGCGGCCACCGGCTCCACGGAACCGGGGTCGGGGGCCGCGACAGTGCTCTTGTCGTCCTTCGTCTCACCGCCGAGGCCGCTCACGGAGGCGGCGGCGACACCGGCCACCCCCATCACACAGGCGGACGGCACGGCGACGCTGAGGAGGGCGGAGCGCTTGGCCGGCGTCCGGCGCCGCCCGCGGCTGCCGCCGGAACGGCGCACCGGGCGTTCGACGGGGGCGGCCGGTACGACCGGTACCGCGGTCATCGTCTGGGTCATCGCAGTGTGGTTCGAGTCGCCCTCGGGCTCGCCTTCGGCTCCGGCTTCAGCTCCGGCGATTTGGTGCTCGGCCCCGTGCGCCTGCTCGTACTCCGTGGCGGGTGCCTGCTCGTACTCCGTGGCGGCGTAGCCGGCTTCCGGTCCGGCCCCGTGCTCGGTCGCCGGCTCGGTGGCGGCCTCGGTCTCGGAAGTGACGGGCTCGTAGCCGCCGCCGTACGCGTCGGGTGTCTCGTACGCGGCGTAGGCGTCGTGCGCTTCGTACTCGGCGGGTTGTGCGAACCCCTGGCCCGGAACGAACTGTTGCGGGATCAGCCCGTCCGGCGCGGTGGTCGCGGAGGAGTTCCAGGCGGTGGCGTCGTAGCTGCCGCTCTCGTAGCCGGCGTTCTCGAAGGTGCCGTTCTCGAAAGTCCCGGGAGCCCACTGGCCGTTCGCGTCGTAGGCGAAGGTCGCTGCGGCCGTCTCGTACTGGCCGGTTCCGCCCGCCTCGTTCCAGGCGCTCGCGTCCCACTGGCCGGTCGTGTCGTACTGGCCGGCGGTGGTGTCGTACTCGCCGGTCGTGGCGTACTGCGGGTACTGCTGCTGTTCGTAACTCTGGTCCTGCTGCGGCTGTTGGGCCTGGAGCGCCATGTCGGTGTAGCCGTCGTGTCCGACGGTCGCGTTGGCGTCGGTGCCCCACTGGGACGAGTCGTACTGGCCGCTGTGGCCCGCCTCGTAGCCGCCGGGGAGGGCCCCGAAGAGCGGATCGGAGTCGAAGCTGCCGGTGGCGTGGCCGCCGTACCCGGCGTGGGCGTGCTGGTCGTTCACCAACTTCTCTCTCGCCTCGGCAGCAGGACCTGTTTTTCCGGGGCCGCCTGTTTGCACGGGGGGTCCCGGGGGGAAGCAGTGGCGCGACTGTACCCGGCGGTACGCGACGGCGACAATCTTCGGCGGCATCTACGCAATCAGGAAACGGGCATTCGGTCGCGTTTCGGCGGTCCATGGCCGGACCTTTGGCCCTATGTTCGAGAAGTGTTCGACAGGCAGTGCCGGTCGGGTGGCTCAGGCGACGGATGCGGGCGCCGACGCGGAACCGGAGGAAGCGCCACCGGAACCGTCGATGTCTGACACGCCCGACTCGAGGGCCTCGCGGATCCCGTCGGCGACCGCGGGGTGAACCGGCAGCGCGAGATGGCCGACTCCGCTCACCCGCACGTTCTGTACGAGCAGGTCCGGATGGTCGACGCGGGCCGTCTCGACGGGCACCATGATCCGGTCGAGATCGCTCCAGAAACTGACGAACCGGGTGCGGCAGCCCGGCGCAGGCAGCCGCAGCTCCTCGATCACCGGCGAACCCGGCCGCATCTGCCGCACGATCGGGTGCACGCTCGCGATCGGCGCGACGGTGGTGCCGGAGTGCGGCGTGCCGAGCGTCACCAGCGTGCGGACCCGCCCGTCACCGCCGAGGCGCTGGACGTAGTAGCGCGCGATCAGACCACCGAGGCTGTGTCCGACGATGTCGACCCGGTGGTGGCCGGTGCGTGCGCAGATCTCCTCCACATGGCGGCCGAGCAGATCCGCGGCGGCACGGATGTCGCAGGTGAGGGGCGAGTAGTTGAGGCATTCGACAGGGTGGGGGCCGCGCCGGGCGAGGGCCCGGCGCAACAGCACGAACACCGAGCGGTTGTCGGCGAAGCCGTGCAGCAGCACGGTCGGAACGGCGGCGGACGACCTCGGCAGGCCGGGCACGCGACGGGCGCGGGGGTGGCGCTCCGGAGCGAGGCCGGTGGGGTAGAGGAGCAGATGTCCGGCGAGGATCACCAGCTCCAGAGCGGTGGCGCGCAGCAGCGCGGCGGGCAGACCTGGGGTCCTCACGACGACCTCCCGTACGGCACGGCGGGGGCGGCTCTGCCCCGCGTGCCCTCATGGGAAGCGCGCACGACCCGGGCCGGGGCGCGACGCGAACGTCTCCGGAGCCCGGTGTCGCCGTACCACCGCGCCGTGCGGCTGTCGGTGCGGTGGTACGGCGACCTGTTGTGGACCTGCGGCGGCTTCCCGCGCGGTCGTGCCCGCAGGGCCGCGCGGGGGGCGTGCGCGGTGTCTGGAGCGGGTACGACGCTCGGCGAAAATGTCCCACGTGTGATTTCCCCCTCCCGGTGCGCCGCGAAACGGCCACGTGCGGGATGCTGGAGATAACGTTCGTTCACTTCCCCGCGTCCCGGTACGGCCGCGGGGAGCCAGGAGGCAGTGATGGGTGTGACTGGTCCGATCCGCGTGGTGGTGGCCAAGCCGGGTCTCGACGGCCACGACCGCGGCGCCAAAGTGATCGCGCGGGCGCTGCGCGACGCCGGTATGGAGGTCATCTACACCGGGCTCCACCAGACGCCCGAGCAGATCGTCGACACGGCGATCCAGGAGGACGCCGACGCGATCGGCCTGTCGATCCTCTCCGGCGCGCACAACACGCTCTTCGCGAAGGTCATCGCCCTTCTGAAGGAGCGCGACGCGGCGGACATCAAGGTCTTCGGCGGCGGGATCATCCCGGAGGCGGACATCGCGCCGCTGAAGGAACAGGGTGTGGCGGAGATCTTCACGCCGGGTGCCACGACGGCGTCGATCGTGGACTGGGTCAACGCGAACGTCCGCGTAGCGGCGTAGCCCTCTGGCGGGCGGCGGACCGGGCCCACGTTTCCGGACGTGGCCCGCTTCGGAATACGCCTCCACCGGGCGGGGCCGCGTCTGTCCGGCTTGCGTGCCGGCACTGGCCCGTCCGCGCCGGCCCGGCTCGCCCCGGCCCCGCGCGAACGCGCCCGTGCGGGCGGCCGGCCCTGCGGGCCCTGAAACGAGGCCCTGCCCCGGCCCCGAGGGGACAGTGGCAGCGGAGGCAGCCGCGCCCGACGATCGGCGCACCGGCGCGGCCACCCCGCGCAGGGGCACCGCACCTGCGGCCCGCCTCGGTGTCGGTATCGGTCGCACGCGCCGACCGGAGCCCGGGGCACCGTACCCACGGCGCGCCCCCGCCCCGGTGTCGGTCGCACGCGCTGGCCACCCCCGCCCAGGGGCACCGCACCTGCGGCCCGCCCCGGTGTCGGTATCGGTCGCACGCGCCGACCGGGACCGACCACTGACCGGGCCCACCACCGGCCGGGGGCCGTCCACCGACGGGGGGCCCACCACCGGCCGGGGCCGGGTCCGCCACGGGGGTGTCCCGGGCTACGGGGCGAGTTCCCTGGACATCGTCGCCCGGAGACGCAGCGTGGCAACGAGGCGCTGGAACGCCTCCGACCAGTAGCTTCCCGCTCCCGGTGACGCGCCCTCCTGATCGTCGGGCGTCGCCGTGAGGACCTCCAGGCGGGTGGCTTCCTCGGGCGACAGACAGCGTTCCGCCAGACCCATCACACCGCTGAAGCTCCATGGATAGCTGCCGGCGTCCCGGGCGATCTCGAGGGCGTCGACGACCGCCTGTCCCAGCGGCTCCGCCCACGGCACCGCGCACACGCCGAGCAGCTGGAACGCTTCGGGCAGACCGTGCGCGGCGATGAACCGGGCCACCCAGGCGGCCCGTTCGGCCTCCGGCAGCGCGGCGAGAAGCCTGGACCGCTCGGCCGGTGACGTCGTGCCCGGCCCGGTCGACGGCGGCGTGCCGGGCGAGCCGAGCAGGGCGCGGGACCAGTCCGCGTCGCGCTGCCGTGCCGCCGCCCGGCACCAGGCCGCATGCAGTTCGTCCGCCCAGCCGTCGGAGACGGGCAGTGCCACGATCTCGTCTGGGGAGCGCCCGCCCAGCCGGCCCGGCCAGACCGACAGCGGGGCCGCCTCGACCAGTTGCCCGAGCCACCAGGACCGTTCACCACGTCCCGACGGCGGGGTGGGGACGATGCCGTCACGCTGCATGTCCGCGTCGCACTCGTGGGGCGCCTCCACGGCGATCGCCGCCGTCGTGTCACCGCTGCGGTCGATGGCGACGCAGGACGCGGCACGCGCGGCCATGCGGCCGGCGAGCGCGGAGCCCGGGAGTGCGGAGAGGAGTTCCGCGGCCGTGGAGCGGACGTTGCGGCTGCGGTCGGACAACGCCTGCTCCAGGAACGGCTCGTCCGCGTCGGACAGTCCGGCCCGCAGCGAGTCGAGGAACATCAGCCGGTCCTCGGCCCGCTCCGTGGACCAGGTGGTGCCGAGCAGCGTCAGGGCGGCCCCGGAGTCATGGGCGCGGACGGCGGCGAGCAGCGCGACCCGTTCCGCGAACAGCCCTTCCTCCCACAGCGTCCGTACGGCTTCCGCGTCGTCCACGGAGGGCAGGGCGGAGCCCGCGGACCCGCCGCGCAGCGCGTACTTCCACTCCGGATTGAGCCGCGCGAGCCACAGCCCGCGCGGCCCGGCGAACTCCAGTGCCCGCGGGCGCAGGTCCGTACGGGCCCGGGCGGCGTCCAGCAGGGCGGGGAGGGTGGATGCCGGTGCCCGGTAGCCGTGATCGTTGGCGGCGGCGAGCCATTGGGGCAGCAGCTCGGTGAGGTCCGGGGCGGTGCCGCGCCGGCCGCCGGAGCCGGCGGTCCCGGCACGGTCGGCCAGCAGCTGTACGAGCCGCCGCCTCGCAGGCTCCGGCAACGCGGGGCGGGCGTCGTCCGGCGCGGGATCCGTCGTGCCGCCGGCCGACGCCGCGGGGCGCAGTCCCGCCCGGCGTCGTACGGTGTGCAGCGCGGCGGCGTCGAGCAGGGCGACGGGTGCGTCCTTGCCGGCGGGTGTCAGTCCGGCGGACGGCGTCCGCCGGACGGTGCCGAGCAGCGCCGAGGTGACGATCTCTTCCCACGGTGACGTACTGGCGGTGCGGGTCATCGGGTTCTCCCTCCCGTTCCCGGGCGTTCAGATCGGAGTTCAGAATCGGAGTTCAGAATCGAAGCTCAGAATCGAAGCTCAGGTCAGCGGGACCGTCTCGGACATGTCCGCGGGCCACGCCGTCAGCGGCGAGAACCCCTGGTGGCCGAACTCACCGAAGACGGTGACCGGCCGGCCGCCTGCGAGCGCCACGAGCTTCCACAGCCCGGGTCGGGCGAGCGCTGCGGGCGCGACGGGCAGTGTGTCCCTGCCGTCGGCGTCGGCGAGTTGCCATCCTTCGCCGTCGGGCACGGGTATGACACCGGTGAGGGTGACGGGCCAGGAATCCAGCCACGGGTCGTCGCGCAGGGCCTGACCGTACGCGGCGACCGCACCGGCGCACGGCCCGCCCGGCGGCGGTGAGTCGATGGCGACCGGCAGGGTGAACTGCTCACCCAGTTCGGCCCTCGGGCCGCTGCCGGTGTGCGCGGTGACCTCGGCGTCGATCATCAGCCCCACGGGCAGGGCGAGTTGGGGCGCGCGTCCCGCCGCACCGAAGGAGAGCAGCAGAGCG
This sequence comes from Streptomyces sp. NPDC048389, assembly GCF_040706335.1. Classification (NCBI taxonomy): domain Bacteria; kingdom Bacillati; phylum Actinomycetota; class Actinomycetes; order Kitasatosporales; family Streptomycetaceae; genus Streptomyces; species Streptomyces sp. NPDC048389. The sequence continues at coordinate 38,846 of NZ_JBEZKP010000039.1, forward strand.
GCCCGCTGTGACGCGCGCCCGTACAGCCAGACGCGGCGGGTGGTGAGTTTGCCGTCGAAGGAGTCGTACTGGGCGAGGATCAGCCAGCGGTCCCGGACGGCCGGGCCGTCGGCGGCGGAGGTGAGCCCGACCCTGGTGCGGACCGTGGCGGCCAGCGGTTCCGGCAGCCGCTCGCGCCCCAGCCAGGCGGAGTCCAGCAGGTGGATCAGGGCACACTCCTCCAGGAGTCGGACCGGCCAACCGGGCCCTGAGCCCGGGATCGCCCCCAAGTCCCTGACCCGCGCCGCGAGTCCGGGAGCCTGGGCGTCCACCATGCGTGCGGCGGTCTCCTCCCACAGCCCGTACCCGGACTGCCCGGCCGCCGCGCAGCAGATCGGCGAGGCGCTGTTCCAGCTCGGTGGCGCCCGCGGTGATCCGCTCGGCGCGGCGCTCGGCCCGCCGCCTGGCGGCGTCCGGGTCGACGCTCTTCCCGCCCGCGTCCGGGGCGGTGTCCGACTGATCCTTGCCGGTGGTGCGCTTCCTGCGCGCCGAAAGCCATTCCTCCGCCCAGCCCGGGGCGGAGTCGGTGCCCCGCACGGTCTGCTCGTCGGAGGCCCAGACCAGCAGCAGCCCCAGCGCGTGCTTGCACGGGAACTTCCGGCTCGGGCAACTGCACCTGTACGCCGGGCCCGTGGTGTCCACGACGGTCCGGTAGGGCTTGCTGCCGCTGCCCTTGCACATGCCCCACACCGCCCCCGCACCGTCACAGCCCGCGGCGGACCAGGGCCCGGCCGTGCCCAGCTTGCTTCCCGCCTTGCGCGACGCGTCGTCAGGCGCCAGTGACAGCACCTGCTCCGTCGCCCAACGGGCGCCCTGAGTCGTGGCGGGCGACGCCGTTTCCCCGTTTGTCAGAAGCATGGGAACGACGCTACGGCCGACCACTGACAATCACCCCGAACGCCTGATCGCTCCCGCCCCTGCCCCTGCCCCCGCCCCTGCCGCACGCCGGTGGCCGCTGCCGGTCGCCGGTGGGCCGCTCACGCATGCCGGTGGGCCGCTGCCGGTCGCCCCGCGCGGCTGCCCGGCCCGATCCACGGCCACCACGGATCTTCTGACATTGCACTGCTGACCTGCGGTCATGTCGCGGTGTCCGGGCTGTTGTCAGTGGCATGGTGCACGGTTGTTCCCACATCGGGTCGAACGATCTGGAGGGGGATTCCATGACCGTGTCAGAAACCGCCGCGACGACCGGAGCCGAGGCCCTGCGGCCGCACGCGGAGGACGCGTTCTCCGGCGAACTGCGGGCGCTGGCCGCGCTCGACGACCGGCCGCGGCCGGTGAACTGGCGGATGTCGCCGTGGGCCGTGGCCACTTATCTGCTCGGCGGCACGCTCGCCGACGGCACCGTGATCACGCCGAAGTACGTGGGGCCCCGCCGGATCGTCGAGGTCGCCGTCACCACGCTCGCCACCGACCGGGCCCTGCTGCTCCTCGGCGTGCCGGGTACCGCGAAGACGTGGGTGTCGGAGCATCTGGCAGCGGCCGTCAGCGGCGACTCCACCCTCCTCGTGCAGGGCACGGCCGGTACTCCGGAGGAGGCCGTCCGCTACGGCTGGAACTACGCGCAGCTGCTGGCACACGGCCCCAGCCGCGACGCGCTGGTCCCCAGCCCGGTCATGCGTGCCATGTCCGAGGGCATGACCGCGCGGGTCGAGGAGCTGACCCGTATCCCGGCCGACGTCCAGGACACGCTCATCACGATCCTCTCGGAGAAGACGCTGCCCGTCCCCGAGCTGGGGCAGGAGGTGCAGGCCGTCCGCGGCTTCAACCTCATCGCCACCGCCAACGACCGCGACCGCGGGGTCAACGACCTGTCGAGCGCCCTGCGCAGGCGGTTCAACACCGTCGTGCTGCCCCTGCCGCAGACGCCGGAGGCGGAGGTGGACATCGTGTCGCGGCGCGTCGACCAGATAGGGCGCTCGCTCGACCTGCCGGCCGCGCCGGAGGGCCTGGAGGAGATCCGCCGCGTGGTCACGGTCTTCCGTGAGCTGCGCGACGGCGTGTCCACCGACGGCCGCACCAAGATCAAGTCGCCGTCCGGCACGCTGTCGACGGCCGAGGCGATCTCCGTCGTCACCGGCGGCCTTGCGCTGGCCGCGCACTTCGGTGACGGCGTGCTGAGGCCGGGGGACGTGGCGGCCGGCATCCTCGGCGCGGTCGTGCGCGACCCGGCGGCCGACCGGGTCGTCTGGCAGGAGTACCTGGAGACCGTGGTCCGCGAGCGGGACGGCTGGAAGGACTTCTACCGCGCCTGCCGCGAGGTGAGCGCATGACCGGCCCGCTCCTGCTCGGAGTCCGCCATCACGGACCCGGCTCTGCCCGGGCGGTGCGGGCCGCGCTGGAGGCGGCCGCGCCCGCGGCCGTTCTGATCGAGGGCCCGCCGGAGGGTGACGCCCTGCTGCCGCTGGCCGCCGACGAGCGGATGCGCCCGCCGGTCGCCCTGCTCGCCCACGCCACGGACGACCCGGGCAGGGCCGCGTTCTGGCCGCTGGCCGAGTTCTCCCCCGAGTGGGTGGCGATCCGGTGGGCGCTGGCCAACGGCTCCGTGGTGCGCTTCATCGATCTGCCCGCGACGCATTCACTCGCGATGGCCGACGAGTCGCGTGACGAGCAGCGTGAGTCGGATGGGGAGGCGGAGGAGACGGCGGATGTGCGGATCGACCCGATCGCCGTGCTCGCCGCAACTGCCGGTTACGACGACCCGGAGCGGTGGTGGGAGGACGTCGTCGAGCTGCGCGGCGGCCACGGCGCGCGGGCGTCCACGGCGGGCGGGGATGCCCTTCCCGGGAGCCCGGCGTCCCCGGACGTCGCCGCTGACGTCGCCGCTGACGTCGCCGACACGGCGCGCGGCGCGTACGCCACGGGCGGTGCCGAAGAGTGCGCCGATCCGTTCACGCCGTGCGCCGGCCCGTTCGCGCCGTTCGCCGCGCTCGGGGAGGCCATGACCGCCCTCCGGGAGACGTACGGCCACGGGGGACACGACCGGGATCTCGTCCGCGAGGCGTATATGCGGCTCCAGCTCCGCGCGGCCGGGAAGGAGTTCGGTGGCGCCGCCGTCGCCGTCGTCTGCGGCGCCTGGCATGTCCCGGCGCTCCAGGCGAAGACGACGGTCACCGCCGACAAGGCCCTCCTCAAGGGTCTTCCCAAGGTCAGGACCGAGACGACCTGGGTGCCCTGGACACACCGCAGGCTGGCCCGCCGCTCCGGGTACGGCGCAGGCATCGACTCGCCGGGCTGGTACGGGCATCTCTTCGGCGCGCCCAACCGGCCCGTCGAGCGTTGGATGACCAAGGTCGCCAGGCTGCTGCGGGACGAGGACCGCATGGTGTCGTCGGCCCATGTCATCGAGGCCGTCCGGCTCGCCGGGACGCTGGCCGTCATGCGAGGCAGGCCGCTCGCCGGGCTGACCGAGACGGTCGACGCCGTCCGTGCCGTGATGTGTGACGGCTCCGACGTGCCGCTCGACCTCGTCAGAGACCGGCTGATCGTCGGGGACGTCCTCGGAGAGGTGCCCGACACGGCGCCCGCCGTGCCGCTCCAGCGGGACCTGACTCGGCAGCAGCGCAGCCTGCGGCTCAAGCCGGAGGCCCTGGAGCGCGAGCTGGACCTCGATCTGCGCAAGGAGAACGACGCCGCCAGGAGCCGACTGCTGCACCGGCTGCGGCTGCTCGCGGTCGGCTGGGGCGAGCCGGTCACAAGCCGGGGGAGCACCGGCACGTTCCGGGAGAGCTGGCGGCTGCGCTGGGAGCCCGAGCTGTCCGTGAGGGTCGCGGAGGCCGGCGTCTGGGGTACGACGGTGCTCGCCGCCGCCACCGCCAAGGCCGAGACGCGGGCCGTCTCCGCGACAGCGCTCGCCGAGATCACCGCACTCGCCGAGCAGTGCCTCCTCGCGGAACTGCCCGACGTGCTCCCCGTGGTGATGAGGACACTCGCCGACCGGGCCGCTCTCGACGCCGATGTGGGCCACCTTGCCCAGGCCCTGCCCGCGCTGGCCCGTTCCCTGCGGTACGGGGACGTGCGGAGCACCGACACCGCCGCGCTCGGCGAGGTCGCCGCGGGGCTCGCCGAGCGGATCTGTGTCGGCCTGCCGCCCGCCTGCGTCGGGCTCGACGCGGACGGGGCGGCCGAGATGCGCGAGCGTCTCGACGGCGTGCACACCGCCGTCGCCCTGCTCCCGGACGCCGGCGGCACGGGCGAACGCTGGAGGTCCGTGCTGGGCAAGCTCGCGGCCCGCGACTCCGTAGCCGGAGTGATCCGCGGGCGCGCGGCCCGGCTGCTGCTGGATGAAGGGCGGCTGGAGGAGGACGACGCCGCGCGCCTGATGGCTCTCGCGCTCTCTCGGGGCACGGAACCGGCCGAAGCGGCGGCCTGGATCGAGGGCTTCGTCGGCGGCGCGTCCGGCGGAGGGCTGCTCCTGGTCCACGACGAGCGCCTGCTGGGCCTCGTCGACGCGTGGCTGTCCGGCGTACCGGCCGGAGCGTTCACCGATGTGCTGCCCTTGCTGCGGCGCACCTTCTCCGCTTATGAACCGGGCGTGCGCCGCACGCTCGGCGAGCTCGTCCGGCGCGGACCGGCGGCGACCGGACCGGCTCGGACGGCCGTCGGCACACCCGGCTTCGGCCCCGGCCTCGACACAGCGCGCGCGGACGCGGTGGTTCCCGTGCTGCGGCTGCTGCTCGGCATCGACGACAACGACCTGGCGGAGGTGGCCCGATGACGGCGAGCACCGGCTCGAACATGAGCGGCAGGACCGGTACGTGCAGCACCGGCATCCCGAGCGCCGACCCGAGCCCGGCCCATGTCCCGGGCCTGAACCTGAGTGCCAATCCGAGCCCGAACCCGGCTCGGACCCAAGCCCCGGGCCCGACCCTGGCTCCGGGGCCGAGCCCGAACCCGGGCCTGAACCTGAGTGCCAATCCGATCCCGAACCCGGCTCGGACCCAAGCCCCGAGCGCGAACGCCGACCCGACCCTGGCCCCGAGCGCCGACCCGGCCCAGTCCCCGACCCTGCCCCTGAGCCCGCCCCAGTCCCCGACCCTGCCCCTGAGCCCGCCCCCGACCCAGTCCCCGCCCCCGACCCAGTCCCCGAGCCCGAACGCCGACCCGACCCGGGCCCCGGGGCCCGGCCCGACTTTGGGCATGAACGCGAGCGTGGACGACGAGCGGCTGCGGCGGTGGCGGCTGGTGCTGGGCGGCGAGTCCGGCGCGGACGGCACGGGCCGCGCACTGACCGGCACGGACGCGGCGATGGACGGGGCGCTCGCCTCCCTCTACGGGCAGGGCACAGGCACCGGCGGCGGCAACGGACGCGGCAGCCGCGGCGGCGCCAGGTCGGCGGGGCTCGGCGCGTCCGCGCCGTCCGTCGCCCGGTGGCTGGGCGACATCCGCACCTACTTCCCCAGCTCGGTCGTCCAGGTCATGCAGCGCGACGCGATAGACCGGCTCGGCCTCTCCACCCTGCTTCTGGAGCCGGAGATGCTCGAGGCCGTCGAGGCGGACGTGCACCTCGTCGGCACTCTGCTCTCGCTCAACAAAGCGATGCCGGAGACGACGAAGGAGACCGCCCGTGCCGTCGTGCGCAAGGTCGTCGACCAACTGGAGAAAAGACTCGCCACCCGCACCCGCTCGACGCTGACCGGTGCGCTCGACCGCTCGGCGAAGATCAACCGGCCGCGCCACCGCGACATCGACTGGGACCGCACGATCCGGGCGAACCTGAAGAACTACCTGCCGGAGTACAACACCGTCGTCCCCGAGCGGCTGATCGGCTACGGCCGCGCGTCCCAGTCGGTGAAGAAGGAGGTCGTGCTCTGCATCGACCAGTCGGGCTCGATGGCGGCGTCCGTCGTCTACGCGTCGGTGTTCGGCGCGGTGCTGGCCTCGATGCGCTCCATCGCGACCCGGCTCGTCGTCTTCGACACGGCGGTCGTCGACCTCACCGACCAGCTCGACGATCCGGTGGACGTGCTGTTCGGAACGCAGCTGGGCGGCGGGACGGACATCAACAGGGCGCTGGCGTACTGCCAGTCGCAGATCACCCGCCCCGCCGACACCGTCGTCGTACTGATCAGCGACCTCTACGAGGGCGGAATCCGGGACGAGATGCTGAAGCGCGTCGCGGCGATGAAGGCGTCCGGAGTGCAGTTCGTCACCCTGCTGGCACTCTCCGACGAAGGAGCGCCGGCCTATGACCGGGAGCATGCGGCCGCCCTCGCGGCGCTCGGAGCGCCGGCGTTCGCCTGCACCCCGGATCTCTTTCCGGACGTCATGGCGGCGGCCATCGAGAAGCGCCCGCTCCCCATACCGGACACGGCTGCCCGTCGGTAGCACGACGGGGCACGGTGCCGCGTCGGGTGACGGAGGGCTTGCGCCGCCCTGGGAGCCTGCCGCGAGCATCGGCGTCGACCGGGCTGCAGCCGGTCTCCGCCCACAGCGCCATCGGTCCGGCCCACGGCATGACCGGTCGGGCGGAAACGTTCACCGCCGGTGTCGTGTCGGCGGTCCCGCTGTTCGCACAGGAGTTTGCGACGAACGTCACGGGCGGCGCCGCGCCACTCGCGGGGAACGCGGTCGGCGGGGTGGAGGGCGTCGTGTCCGAGGTGACGCCGATCCACCTGCCGTACGGCGTCCGAGCGACGGCGCGACCAGGCATCCACCAGGTGTCTGACCAGCGGGCCCGGCGGGCACACCGGGCCGGGATGTCCCCGTCGGCCCGGGGGCCTCCCGGCCGTGATGCCGGTGCGGGGAGCGCTCCGGGCCCCGTACCGGCCCCGGTCCGACCGCGGCGCCGGGGCGGCCGCTGTGACCGTAATCACCGCTCAGGTGTGATCTGCGATTTAGGGGCGCGCGTCCGGCGGGGATAACCTGCCAGGCGGACATGCCGCGCCCACGGACACCGTGTGTGCCTCCCTTGTGACAAGAGCAGTCACGTTGCCCTTCGCGGCACGCCCACGCAGAAAACGAACCGCGATCATCAGAAAAGGGACGGACTGCGCGTGGACCTGTTCGAGTATCAGGCGAGGGACCTCTTCGCCAAGCACGGTGTACCGGTGCTGGCCGGTGAAGTCATCGACACGCCTGAGGCGGCGCGCGAGGCCACCGAGCGGCTGGGCGGCAAGTCGGTCGTCAAGGCGCAGGTGAAGGTCGGTGGCCGCGGCAAGGCCGGCGGCGTCAAGCTGGCAGCCACCCCGGACGAGGCCGTCGCTCGCGCGACGGACATCCTCGGGATGGACATCAAGGGCCACACGGTCCACAAGGTGATGATCGCGGAGACGGCTCCGGAGATCGCCGAGGAGTACTACGTCTCGTACCTCCTGGACCGGACCAACCGCACCTTCCTGGCCATGGCCTCCGTCGCCGGCGGCATGGACATCGAGGAGGTCGCCGCGACGACCCCCGAGAAGCTGGCGAAGGTCCCGGTCGACGCCAACGAGGGTGTCTCCATCGAGAAGGCCCGGGAGATCGTCGCCCAGGCCCAGTTCCCGGCCGAGGTCGCCGAGAAGGTCGCCGAGGTCATGGTGACCCTGTGGAAGACCTTCATCGCCGAGGACGCGCTCCTCGTCGAGGTGAACCCGCTGGCCAAGGTCGCGAGCGGTGAGGTCCTCGCCCTCGACGGCAAGGTGTCCCTCGACGAGAACGCCGACTTCCGCCAGCCGGAGCACGAGGCCCTCGAGGACAAGGCCGCAGCCAACCCGCTCGAGGCTGCCGCCAAGGCCAAGAACCTCAACTACGTCAAGCTCGACGGCGAGGTCGGCATCATCGGCAACGGCGCGGGTCTGGTCATGTCGACCCTCGACGTCGTCGCCTACGCCGGTGAGGCCCACGGCAACGTGAAGCCCGCCAACTTCCTCGACATCGGCGGCGGCGCCTCCGCCGAAGTCATGGCGAACGGCCTCGAGATCATCCTCGGCGACCCGGACGTCAAGTCCGTGTTCGTCAACGTCTTCGGTGGCATCACCGCCTGCGACGAGGTCGCCAACGGCATCGTCCAGGCCCTGCAGCTCCTCGCCTCCAAGGGCGAAGAGGTCACCAAGCCGCTGGTCGTGCGCCTCGACGGCAACAACGCGGAGCTGGGTCGCAAGATCCTTTCCGACGCCAACCACCCGCTGGTCCAGCGTGTGGACACCATGGACGGTGCGGCCGACAAGGCCGCCGAGCTCGCCGCTGCGGCCAAGTAAGGGAAGAGGGACTGTAGAACCATGGCTATCTTCCTGAACAAGGACAGCAAGGTCATCGTCCAGGGCATGACCGGTGCCACGGGCATGAAGCACACCAAGCTCATGCTGGGTGACGGCACCAACATCGTGGGCGGCGTGAACCCGCGCAAGGCCGGCACGTCCGTCGACTTCGACGGCACCGAGGTACCGGTCTTCGGCTCCGTCGCCGAGGCGATGGAGAAGACGGGCGCCGACGTCTCCGTCCTCTTCGTGCCGCCGGCCTTCGCCAAGGCCGCCGTCGTCGAGGCCATCGACGCCGAGATCCCGCTCGCGGTCGTCATCACCGAGGGCATCGCGGTGCACGACTCCGCCGCCTTCTGGGCGTACGCGAAGTCCAAGGGCAACAAGACCCGCATCATCGGCCCGAACTGCCCCGGTCTCATCACCCCGGGCCAGTCCAACGCCGGCATCATCCCGGGCGACATCACCAAGCCCGGCCGCATCGGTCTGGTGTCGAAGTCGGGCACGCTGACCTACCAGATGATGTACGAGCTCCGTGACATCGGCTTCTCCTCCGCCGTCGGCATCGGTGGCGACCCGGTCATCGGTACGACGCACATCGACGCCCTCGCGGCGTTCGAGGCCGACCCCGACACCGACCTGATCGTCATGATCGGCGAGATCGGCGGCGACGCCGAGGAGCGTGCGGCCGACTTCATCAAGGCCAACGTCACCAAGCCGGTCGTCGGTTACGTCGCGGGCTTCACCGCCCCCGAGGGCAAGACCATGGGCCACGCCGGCGCCATCGTCTCCGGCTCCTCCGGCACCGCGGCGGCCAAGAAGGAGGCCCTCGAGGCCGCGGGCGTCAAGGTCGGCAAGACGCCGACCGAGACGGCCAAGCTGGCGCGCGCGATTCTCGCCGGCTGACCTTTCGCAGCACATGTGCGGGCCCGCACCCGGGCGACCGGGGGCGGGCCCGCACGCGTACCGGCTCAGCTCGATGCGGCGTCGGTACCGGCTCAGCTCGGCGTCGGCGTCGGCATTGGCGGCTTCGGTGCGGCGTCGGCGTGAGGTGTTTCAGTGCGGCGTCGGCATTGGCGGCTTCGGTGCGGCGTCGGCGTGAGGCGCATCAGCCCGGCATCGGTACCAGGCGCTCCGGCCCGGCGCCCGGCCCGGCGCGCAGCTTGTCGCGCAGTGACCTTTCCTCGGCCGTCAGCGCGTGCGGGCCGTACCGCGGCGCGGGCACGCCGTCGACCTGCCGGGTCGCCGACACCGGTGGTTCGTACTGCCGCGGGGCGGTGGCCATGGTGAAGACGGTCGCCGCCGCCATCAGCGCCGTCGCCGTGGCGACGGTCCGCGTCCAGGTCCGGGCCCGGCGTTCGCCGCCGCCGCGCACCGCCGACGCGGGGGTCAGGAGCGGCTCGGGCACCGCGTCCACCAGGACCCGCAGCCGGTCCCGCAGCATGCCCGGGCCGGCGGCCGGTCCGGGGAGCCGTTCGGCCAGGGCCTCACGGGCGTGCAGGAGGCGGTTCGCCGCCGCCCTGGTGCTGGCCTCCGTCTCGGCGGCGGTCTCCGGCAGGCCGAGCCCCAGACCGTCGTGGAGCAGCAGGGTGCGGCGGTACGCGGGGGGAAGCTCCTGCAGTGCGTCGAGCAGCGTGCCCAGCGGGTCACCCTCGGGGAGTACGTCGGGGTACCGGTGGACGGCCCGCAGCCGGTTCCACGGGGACATGGCGTACTCGTGCGCGACGGCCCGCACCCAGCCCGCCGGGTCCCGGTCCACGGCGACCTCCGGCCAGCGCTGCCAGGCGAGGTGGAACGCGTGCTCGACCGACTCGAGGGCGAGCCGGCGGCGGCCGCCGAGCAGATACGTCTGTCCTACGAGCCCCGGGGCGGTGGCCGCGTACAGCGCGTCGAACGCCTCCTCCGGCCCCGGGCCGGGCCGCGGCGGGACCACCGGGACGGCGACCGGGATGCCGACGGCTCCGGGGGCGGCGACCGTGACGGGGGCCGGGCCCGGCGCGGCCGGGGCGGGCGTGGAGGCCGGTCCGGTCCGGGACTCGGGTGGGGCCGGGTCCTGCGGCCCCGGACCCGGGCTCCCGGGCGTCGGTCCGTCCTGTGCCGCGACGAAGGGCGCCGGTGCGTCCTGTGCCGCGGCGAAGGGCGCCGGTGCGTTCCGTGCCGCGGCGAAGGGCGTCGGTCCGTCCTGTGCCGCGACGAAGGGCGCCGGTGCGTCCTGTGCCGCGACGAAGGACGTCGTTGCGTCCCGTGCCGCGGCGGCGAACGACGCGAGCAGCTTGGCGTACGCCTCGCGCTTACGCCCCCTGGGGTCCGTCCGCCCGGTCTCCCAGGAGCGGACCGTCCCCCGGGTGACACCGGCGGCCGCCGCGACGGCTCCCTCCGAGACGGACGCGGTCTCCCGCAACCTGCGCCGTTCCTTCGGAGGCGGCAGCGGAACGCCGGATGCGGAGCGGGTGGTGCTCTTGGTCATGAACGGCTCCCAGCGGCACAGCACTCGATGAAAAAGCACATAAACGTATCCTGAGCGACACATCGGTCATTGGCCTGTTACATGGATAAAGCGCGTGTCGTTGGCAGCATGGCCACGTGACCCAAGTGACCGAACAGAGCCCTTCGATGCCGCAAGCCACGGTCGCCGTCCAGGGCGGCACATCGGTCGCGCTGGTCGCGTCGCTGGTCCGCGGCGCGACGGCCGCCGGACTGGGGCTCGGTCTGATCACCGTGTCGGTGATGGTGATGTGGATCAGCTCGCCCTTCCCGGACAGCGACCCGGGCGACGCCCTGCACGTCGCTGCCGCGCTGTGGCTGCTCGCCCACGGCACCGAACTCCTCCGGGCGGACACCCTCACCGGAGCCCCCGCGCCGATGGGCCTCGTACCGCTGTTCCTCGTCGCTCTGCCGGTCTGGCTGGCGCACCGCGCGGCGCGCGACGCGCTGGAACCGGACCCGGGCCGTCCGAGGCCGTCCGCGTGGAGCGCGCCGACGATGGTGGCCAGCGGCTACGTGCTGGTCGGAGCACCGGTCGTGCTGTACGTCGCGGGCGGCTCCTTCGCCGCCGACCCGCTGAGCGCCCTGGTGCATCTGCCGCTGGTGACGCTCCTGGCAGCGGGTTCCGGGGCCTGGAGCGCGAGCGGGCGTCCGCTCGGCCCACTGCCGTCATGGGTGCCGCGACGACTTCGGGTCGCCCTGGCCCGCACCCGGGTGTCCGCCGCACTGCGGTCCGCCGTCGCCGGTGTGCTCGCCCTGCTCGGTGGCGGTGCGGTCCTGGTCGTGATCTCGGTGGTGTGGCACGGGCGGGCTGCGCAGGAGTCGTTCATGACGCTGTCGGGGGAGTGGTCGGGCCGGACGGCGATCGCGCTGCTGGCCCTGGCGCTGGTGCCCAACGCGGCGGTCTGGGGCGCGTCCTACGGTCTGGGTCCGGGCTTCGCCCTCGGCACGGGGGCGACGGCCACACCGCTCGCCCTGACCGGCACGCCCGCCCTGCCCGAGTTCCCCCTGCTCGCGGCGGTGCCGGGCCAGGGACCGGGCACACCGCTGCACTGGGCGGCCGCGGCGGTGCCGGTCGTCGGGGCGGCGGTCGTCGCGTGGTTCACGGTGGGGGCGGCGGCCCCTCGGTACGGGGCGCGCGAGACGGCCTGGCGGCCCGGTGACACCGCGCTCACGGCTCTGCTCGGCGCCGTCGGCTGCGCCGCGCTCATGGCCCTGCTCGCCGCGTCGTCCGGCGGCCCGCTCGGCACCGGGCGGCTCGCCGCCTTCGGGCCCGTGTGGTGGACGGCGGGCCTCGCGGCGCTGGCCTGGACGGCCGGTCTGGGCGTCCCGCTGGCGCTGGCGCTGCGGGCCTGGCGCCTGCGGACGCCGTCGTGGGGCCGGTGGCGGCAGCTGCTGCGCCGTCGGCCCTCGGAGCCGGGCGACGGGACGCCGGTGGAGGCGCCTGCGGCGCCCGCCGCCGAGTCCCCGGCGCCGGAGCCGGACCTCGACCCCGGGCAGGACGGCGTGCTGGACGACGAGGCCGACCTGTACGACTTCCTGCCGACGCACACCTGGGCCGAGCGCGCGCCCCGGAAGGACCGCTGGGCGGCGCTCAGGGAGTCCTCCGGCGGCTTGACGCCGGACTTCCCGGCCGTGCCGGTGCCCGAGCCGGCAGCGCCCGCCCCCGAGCCCGACCCCGAATCCGAGTTCGCGCCCGAGCCGGCAGCCCCCGAATCCGAGTTCGCCCCCGGGTCGGCAGCGCCCGCGCCCGACCCCGCGGGGCCCGCGGCCGCGCCTGTGTCCACACCGGCGCCCGAACCGGCGGTGGCGCGGCTGCGGCCCGAGGGCGACGGCGCCGCCTCCCGCACGCCCGAGCCGCCGCGCGGGCACGAGCAGGCGCCCGAAGCGGCCCGCACGGCGACGCGCTCCTCCAGCGCCCAGCGCCCCAGCGCCGCCGCATCGACGCCCGGTCGCAGAGCGACACCGCGCCCGTTGAGCGCCGTACGGCTCCCGGGCGAGAGCCCGCCCGGACCCGGTTCGCCGGCCGGCCGCGCGAAGTGTCGTCCGCGCCGCACGGTCACGGCGTGAGCGCCCCCGGGCGGTCGTGTGCGGTCCGCTGCTCCTGCGGCCGTGTTTCCCGCTTCCGCTACTCCTGCACGCCCAGGACGTCCCGCAGGGGCTCCGGGAGTTCCTCGTTGCAGGCGAGCTGGGCCGACCTGGTCAGTGCGTCGTCCACGCAGGTGTAGTAGTCGCGGTAGACCAGCTGCGCCGTGAACGACGCGGCCACGATCAGCAGCGCGAGACTCGCCATCACCAGGCCGCTCACGGCCGACGTGATCTGCGGCCTGTTCGAGGCGGCGGGAGCGGACCCGGGGGCGTGCTGCGGCTGGGGCGGCGCGTTCGGCGGCGTGCCGCCGCCGGTCACGGCGTCGGAGGTCGCCCGGCTCCCCGGCTTGGCGCGCAGCGAGCTGATGCTCCAGTACATCGCGAGTGCGCCCAGCAGCAGGGCGATCTCGGGGAAGTCGAACAGTGCGAAGAAGAACGCCCACATACCCGACAGCAGCGCGTACCGGGCCCGGCGCTGGACCGGGTCCGTCGGATCCCAGCGCAGCCCGCCGGGGCCTGTCTGACCGCCCTTTCCGTTCGGGTCGTTCTGCCTGGAGCCCGGTCGGCCGCCGAAGCCCCCGCCCGAGGAGCGGCCGGGCTGACGGCTGCTCCACCGGCCGCCGCCGCCGCCGCGGCCGGAGCCGGAGCCGCGGTCCGAGTCGTCGGAACCGGATGCGTCCGACGCGTCGGAGGAGGAGTCGTCGTTCGACGAGGGGTGGCGCGGCTGCCACGGCTGGTCCGGCCTGCCTTCCGGCGGCGGCGCGAAGGGGTTGCTGTCGTCCGTGGACTGGCGCTCCCGCGGCAACAGGAGGTTCGTACGGCGGCGTCGGTCCGGCATCTGGTGAACGTCTTCCCCTCGTCATGCCCGTGATCGGGTCCGTCTGGGCGCGGCCCCGCCCCCAGACGCTACCTTCCGGCCACGGCCCCGTCCCGTGGGGGCCGTTCTGGGTGCCGGTATCGTTGCTGACGGTCGAGCTCTTCGTAGAGTTCCCCGTATCAGGGGATGCGACTCGTTTGTACGACCGCACAAATTCGGACCGTAAGCCGCACCGTAACGCGAAAAGAGTTCCTCCCGTGGCTCCCGCCCGCCTCGTCGTCCTGGTCTCCGGATCGGGGACGAATCTCCAGGCCCTGCTCGACGCGATCGCCGCCGATCCCGAAGGGTTCGGCGCGGAAGTCGTCGCCGTCGGCGCGGACCGCGACAAGATCGCCGGACTCCAGCGCGCCGAGCGCGCCGGGCTGCCGACCTTCGTCTGCCGGGTGAAGGATTTCGCCACCCGCGAGGACTGGGACGCCGCCCTCACCGAGGCCACCGCCGCGTACGAGCCCGACCTCGTCGTCTCTGCCGGCTTCATGAAGATCGTGGGGAAGGAATTCCTCGCACGGTTCGGCGGGCGCGTCATCAACACGCACCCCGCGCTACTGCCCTGTTTCCCCGGTGCCCACGGAGTGCGGGACGCGCTCGCGTACGGCGCGAAGGTCACCGGATGCACCGTCCACTTCGTCGACGACGGCGTCGACACCGGACCGATCATCGCCCAGGGCGTGGTCGACGTACGGGACACGGACGACGAAGGCGCTCTCCACGAGCGCATCAAGGAAGTCGAGCGATCGCTGCTCGTCGAGGTCGTGGGGCGTCTCGCCCGGCACGGCTACCGCATTGAGGGACGAAAGGTTCATGTCGGTGAATAACTCGGCCAATCCGGGTACCAGGCCCATCCGTCGCGCACTGGTCAGCGTTTACGACAAGACGGGTCTTGAGGAGCTTGCCCGCGGGCTGCACGAGGCCGGCGTCGAGCTCGTGTCCACCGGCTCGACCGCCGCGAAGATCGCTGCCGCCGGGGTCCCCGTGACCAAGGTCGAGGAGCTGACCGGCTTCCCGGAGTGCCTGGACGGCCGCGTCAAGACCCTGCACCCCCGGGTGCACGCCGGAATCCTCGCCGACCTGCGCCTCGACACCCACCGCGAGCAGCTGGCCGAGCTGGGCGTCGAGCCGTTCGACCTGGTCGTGGTGAACCTGTATCCGTTCAAGGAGACCGTCGCCTCCGGCGCGAGCCCCGACGAGTGCGTCGAGCAGATCGACATCGGCGGCCCGTCCATGGTCCGCGCCGCCGCCAAGAACCACCCGTCCGTGGCCGTCGTCACCGACCCGGACGCGTACGCCGCGGTCCTCCGGGCGGTCGAGGAGGGCGGCTTCACGCTGGATACGCGCAAGCGGTTCGCCGCCCGGGCGTTCCGGCACACCGCCGCGTACGACGTGGCCGTCGCCTCCTGGTTCGCGTCCTCGTACGCGCCCGCCGACGACAGCGACTTCCCCGACTTCCTCGGTGCCACCTGGGAGCGCGAGCACGTGCTGCGCTACGGCGAGAACCCGCACCAGGGCGCCGCGCTCTACACATCCGGCAGCGGCGGCCTCGCGCAGGCCGAGCAGCTGCACGGCAAGGAGATGTCCTACAACAACTACACGGACACCGACGCCGCGCGCCGGGCCGCGTACGACCACTCCGAGCCCTGCGTCGCGATCATCAAGCACGCCAACCCGTGCGGCATCGCGATCGGCGCGGACGTCGCGGAGGCGCACCGCAAGGCGCACGCCTGCGACCCGCTGTCCGCGTTCGGCGGCGTCATCGCCGTCAACCGCCCGGTGTCCGTGGCGATGGCCGAGCAGGTCGCCGACATCTTCACCGAGGTCATCGTCGCGCCCGGTTACGAGGACGGCGCGGTCGAGGTCCTGGCCAAGAAGAAGAACATCCGCGTGCTGCGCGCCGACGGCGCCCCCGCGAACCCCGTCGAGATCAAGCCCATCGACGGCGGCGCGCTGCTCCAGGTCACCGACCGCCTCCAGGCCGACGGCGACGACCCGGCCGACTGGACGCTCGCGACCGGCGAGGCGCTGTCCACCGACGAGCTGGCCGAGCTGGCCTTCGCCTGGAAGGCGTGCCGCGCGGTCAAGTCCAACGCGATCCTGCTCGCCAAGGACGGCGCCTCCGTCGGTGTCGGCATGGGCCAGGTCAACCGGGTCGACTCCGCCAAGCTCGCGGTCGAGCGGGCCGGTGAGGAGCGGGCGCGGGGTTCGTACGCGGCGTCCGACGCGTTCTTCCCGTTCCCCGACGGCCTGGAGATCCTGACCGCGGCGGGCGTCAAGGCCGTGGTCCAGCCGGGCGGGTCGGTCCGTGACGAGCTGGTCGTCGAGGCGGCGCAGAAGGCCGGCGTGACGATGTACTTCACGGGAACGCGGCACTTCTTCCACTGACGCGCCCCCACCGGCCCGCCGCGCACCGCGGTGGGCCGGTGCCCGGTGGCCCGGCCTTCTCCGGGCCGGGCCACCAGGCGCGTACCGCCGCGTACGGGCACGGCCGTACGGGTTCTCGCGGGTCAGGTCCGGCCGCGCAGTGCTTTCCAGGTGTCGGGGCCGACCTCGCCGTCGACGAGGAGCCCTTTGTCGCTCTGGAAGAGCTTGACCGCGGACATGGTGTCCTCGCCGAACTCGCCGTCCACCCCCGACGGCCGACGCTGTATCCCCGCTTGGAGAGCATGCACTGCACCTGGACGACGCGTTGTCCCGTGTCGCCGTAGCGTGTGATCGCGGTGCCGGAGTAGTAGGTGCACTGCGAGAGCCACGCCGGGGCGGCCGGCTGCGCCGTGGTCTCGGCCGGGGCCGGTGGCGCGGCGCTCGGGGCGCTGCCGCCGCTGTCGGGCGTGACGGCCGCCGGGGGTGCGGGCGTGTCCTCGGCGCCCCTGTCGGTTCCGGCGGGGTCGTCCTCCCCGTCCCGCGCGTCCCGGTCCTGGTTCTTGCCCTTGTCCTTGTCGGTCTTGTCCGCGCCGCCGTTCCCGTCCTCGCCCCCCGACGGTGAGGCGCCGGTGATGCCGGGCTGCGGCGCTGCCTGCTCGCTGCCGGGCCCCGAGCTGTCCACGGCCGTGGGTGACAGGGCCGCGGAGCCGGTGCCGGCCGGGCGGGTCAGCAGGAAGACGCCCAGGGCGACGGCGCACACGGCGAGGCCCGAACCGACCGTCAGATACAGCTTCCTCCCGCGGCGGCGGGGAGCCGGAACGGTGCCGGGCGCGGGCGTGGGCGCGAAGGTGGAGACAGACGCGGGCGCCGGGGCAGGGGCCGGCGCGGGTACGGGCGTGGGCGCGAAGGTGGAGACAGGCGGGGGCGTGGGCGGGCCGTAGGCGCCGGGCGGGAGCGGCGCGCCGAAGGCGGGACCGGCGGAGGGAGCGGCCACCTGCCGCGTGGGCGCGCGGAAGTGCCCGGTCTGCCGGGCGGGGCGTGCTCCAGCACCTCGCAGCCCTGCTGCCGGGCGAGCAGCCGGGAGGCCAGCGGCTCCTGCCACGCCGGTGCGCACGGATGCGCGGCGGCCGCTTCGATCAGCTGCCGCGGGGTGGGCCGGCCCGTCGGGTCCTTCGCCAGGCAGGCGGCCAGCAGCGCGGCCAGCGCGGGGTCCGCGGCCCCGAGCGCGCCCATGACCTCCGCCTTCGGCTCCTCGAAGGCGACCCGGTGCATGACGTCCACACCGGTGCCGTCACCGAACGGGGCGTGCCCCGTGGCCGCGTAGACGATGGTGCCCGCCAGCGAGAAGACGTCCGACGTGCTGTCGCAGCGGCCGTCCCTGAGGTACTCGGGTGCCATGAAGGCGGGCGTGCCGACCCGGCTGCCCGTGGTGGTGATGGCGCTGCTGTCGGCGGCCTGTGAGATGCCGAAGTCGATCACGTGCGCGCCGCGCAGTGACAGGATCACGTTCGACGGCTTGAGGTCCCGGTGCACCACCCCCGCCAAGGCCAGGGCCTCCAGCGCGTGGCCCAGCTCCGCGACCAGCCGCCACACTCCGGCCGGCGTGAGCGTGCCGCAGTCGCGGACGGCGTCGGCGAGGTTGAGACCCGGCAGGTACTGCGTGGCCATCCAGAGCAGCGTGTCGTGGAACCCGGTGCCCAGCAGGGCGGGCGCGTGCGGAGCGCCGACCCGGGAGTGCACGGCGGCCTCCCGCTCGAACCGCCGCCGGAACTCCGCGTCCTCCGCGTACTCGGGCCGGATGACCTTGACCGCGGCGAGCCCGGGGCTGTCGTCGGCGGGGCGTGCGAGATGGACGCGCCCCATGCCGCCGCTGCCGAGCAACCCCAGTGGGACGTACGGCCCGATGAGCCCCGGGTCGGCGGGCCGCAGCGGGGTCGCGCCCGCTTGCGCCAGTGCGGTGTCGCCGGACGCCGGTGAGTACGGCGGCGTGGGCCGCTGGTCCGACATGAATCCCCCGATGTGCTGCTGTCATGCTCGGCGTTTCGGCGTTTCGGCGTTTCGACGGTCCTGACGCGACGTCTGCCGACGAGGCTACCGAGCGGCAACGGGTGTGTGGCCAGGGGGAGTCGGAACGGGCCGTGGCCGCCGTACGGGTGAGGGGCGTGCTGTGCGGGCTGCGCGAGGGCCCCCGGGAGCCTGGGACGCCGAAGGGCGGCGGCCCCGCCGACGGACACGGCCCCGGCAGCGATCATCAGCCCGACGCCGGCGAGGGCGGCGACCAGCACCTCGTCCGTGCCGCACTGGGAGACCGTGGCGCCTCGGTCCTCTCCGGTCGCCTTCGGCCGCGGCCGCTCCGTGGTGCCCGTGTTCGTCGTGGTGCACTCGTAGCGGAAGTCGACCGTGCTCCGCCACGCGTTGTCGGGCGCGTCGGCCAACGCGGCGGTGAACATGCCGACACCGCCGAGCAGCACGGTGTCCTCTTGCCGGGCGCGGCGCCCCTCACCGGGCGCCGGGAGGAGCGTGCCCGGCCGGGGCCGCACCCTCCGGTGCGCGCGAGCACGCCGGCGGCCCGACCGGGCGTTCGGGTCGGGTCCTTGAACAGGTCGAGAGTGTGCGCGACGGCCGACGGGGATGGCGCTCCTGCGGCGAGCGCTCGCACGACGCGCGGACCGCGCGGAAAAGGCCGAAGGCCGTGACCTCCGCCGGAGCGGCGGGGCACGGCCTTCGAAGCGGCAGCGGAGCGGGTCTTACGCGCGCTGACGGTTGAACCACGCGGCACCGTCGGACTTGCCGACGAAGACGGCGATGAGGATCGCCAGCACGGTGTGCACCAGGCCGACGATGATGAACGGGTAGATGCCGAGCACCGCGGTGATGACGCCGAACACCAGGGCGGTGATGCGGATGCCGTTGCCGCCGCTGCCGAACTTGGCGCCGAGGACGATGGCGAGCACACCCCATCCGAGGATGAGCAGGGTGATGAACCACACCGCGCCGACCGACATGTCGGCGACCTGCTGGAACTGGAGGTCGTCCTTCAGCGCCGGGTCGTTCTTCGCCTCGTTGAGGCCGATGGCGGCCATGGCGGCGAATATCGCGCCGATCACCTGGAAGCCGCCGATGACGAACAGCATCACGCGGGCCGCCTTGACGCCGCCCGGCATCTCCTGCGGGCCGGTCGGGTAGCCACCGCCGGCGTAGGGCTGGACGGGCGGGGCCTGCGGGTAGCCGTAGCCGGGCTGGCCCTGCGGCTGGCCGTAGGGGTTGTTCGGGTCGCCGAAGCTCATGGCGGGTTTCCTCCGTTGAAATGCGGGGACGACGCGGTCCGAGCGGAGGAACTGCATACTTTTTTACTGGTTTGCCCCCCGGCACTGCCCGCGGCACTGCGCGCCTCATCGTCGTCTGAGTACTGACTTTTTGTCCAGCCGGTATCCGTATGTGTTGTGCAAGTGCAACCTGTTGGCCATCCGGCTGCCGAGACGCGGGGCGGCCGGATTGGAACCGGGACGGGTGCATCCGCGAAGATGGGGGTATGACTGCCCAGATTCTCGATGGC
The DNA here is from genome assembly GCF_040706335.1 of Streptomyces sp. NPDC048389. NCBI lineage: Bacteria > Bacillati > Actinomycetota > Actinomycetes > Kitasatosporales > Streptomycetaceae > Streptomyces > Streptomyces sp. NPDC048389. The sequence continues at coordinate 58,422 of NZ_JBEZKP010000039.1, forward strand.
AAGGCCACCGCAGCCGCGATCAAGTCCGATCTGACCGCCCGCGTGGCGGCCCTCAAGGAGCGGGGTGTCACGCCTGGCCTCGGGACCCTGCTCGTCGGGGACGACCCCGGGAGCCGCTGGTACGTCAACGGCAAGCACCGTGACTGCGCGCAGGTCGGCATCTCGTCGATCCAGCGCGAACTGCCCGACTCCGCCACCCAGGAGGAGATCGAGGCGGTCGTACGGGAACTCAACGAGAATCCCGAGTGCACCGGCTACATCGTCCAACTGCCCCTTCCCAAGGGCATCGACGCCAACCGGGTACTGGAGCTGATGGATCCGGCCAAGGACGCGGACGGGCTGCACCCGATGAGCCTCGGCCGGCTGGTGCTGGGCATCGAGGGGCCGCTGCCGTGCACCCCGTACGGCATCATCCAACTGCTGCGCCACCACGGCGTGGAGATCAAGGGTGCGAACGTCGTGGTCGTCGGGCGCGGCATCACCATCGGGCGGCCGATGCCGCTGGTGCTGACCCGGAAGTCCGAGAACGCGACGGTGACGCAGTGCCACACCGGCACGCGTGACCTCTCCGCCCATCTGCGCCAGGCCGACATCATCGTCGCGGCCGCCGGTGTTCCGCACCTGATCCGGCCCGAGGACGTCAAGCCGGGCGCGGCCGTGCTCGACGTCGGCGTCAGCCGCGACGAGAACGGCAAGATCGTCGGTGACGTCCACCCGGACGTCACGGAGGTGGCCGGCTGGGTCGCCCCGAACCCGGGCGGTGTCGGCCCGATGACGCGGGCGCAGTTGCTGGTGAACGTGGTGGAGGCGGCCGAGCGCGCGGCGTCGGCCGGGTCAGCGGCCTGACGGGTGGCTGATCCCATGGAAGTACGCACGGACAGCGGCGGCGCCGCCCACGGAGCGAGCGCCGCGGACCGGCGGCCCGGGCCGGAGCCCGCGCCGGGTCCTGGCGAGGGTGCGGCCGGTGCGGGTGTGGGTGCCGGGTCGGCGGCGGCCGGGGACGGCGAAGTTCCCGGCGCGGACCGACCGGACGCCGCGGACGCGGCCCCGGCCGCCGGCGACGGCGAGGTGGCTGCCGGCTCGGCGGACGCCGCCGCCTCCGACAAGTCGGCCGTCGGCGCGTCCGGCGCGTCCGGGGGTGAGCCCCGCGAAGCGGACGACGACCCGTCCGTCCGCCCGTCCGGGTCCCGGCGGCCGCCCGCCGTCACGCGGGACACCGCGCGGCCCGAGGGCGGCGGGCGCGCCGCGTCCGGGGATGCTCCCGCCCCCGCCCGCCAGTGGCCGCTGCTGAGCGTGCTGTGCCTGGTCGGCGCGGGCCTGCTGCTCATCGGCAGCGACATGTTCGCCGACGCCGTGCGCGTCGGGACGATCCTGATCGGCGCCGGTCTGCTCCTGGGCGCCGTGCTGCGCCGCGCCACCCCGTCCGTCGGCATGCTCGCCGTCCGCTCCCGTTTCACGGACATGATCACGTACGGCCTTCTGGGCACGGTGATCGTTCTGCTCGCGCTGGTGGCGCAGCCGAAGCCGTGGCTCGATGTGCCGTTCCTGGAGAACGCGGTCCATTTCACGGTGCGTTAGCGTCCGGGGCGCAAAGGGCCCGCACCACGCCGACGGCGCCCGTCCTCTCCCCCGAGGGAGGACGGGCGCCGTCGCGTTTCAAGGGTCATGCACCCGCCAAGACCGTTCAAGGTGCGACTGTGGCCTGTGGCACGGAAGTGACCATTCCGCCATGGTGTGGTCTCGTGCTCCGGATGCGAGCCGGGACGCCGCATCCGGCGGCGATGCGGCCCGAGCCCCGCGATCCGGCAGCGATGCCGGCCCGGACGCCGTTTCCCGCGGCGATGCGAGGCCGAGCCCAGTTTCAGGCAACCGCGCGGGCCCGAGCCCAGCTTCAGGCAACCGCGCGGGCCCGAGTCCAGCTTCAGGCAACCGCGCGGGCCCGAGCCCCGTATCCGGCGGTCATGGGAGGCAAGGCGAGGCCGTGATCGAGGTCCGCCACGGCGATGCGCGCCGCGCGCAGCCGGGCCCGTGTCACCCGGAGCCGCGCGCGGCTGGGAGGCCCCGGTCCCGGTCGAGGTCCCGGTCCCGGTCGCGGTGGGCGGCGATCGCGGTGGGCGGCATGGCCCGGCGGTCCGTTCCGGTCAACGAGGACGACGCGTACACCCCTATGGAGGCGGTACCGGATCCGGCCGACGCGAAGGCGTGTGCCGTGCTCAAGACCGGGACGGAGCGCCGCACTTCCGGGCAGTGGCGCGCCCGCGAGACACGACGGCGTGAGACGCGCCACAAGGGGGTGGGGATTGGGCCGGGCGCGTGTCGGATAGCCTGACCGCTGGAAATCTCTTCACGTCAAGATTCAGCACGGGCGTGGACGAGAGGTCCCGCACGAGGGGCAGTGCCCCCACCGCCAGCTGTCTTACGGAGATCGCCATGACCCGCACTCCCGTCAACGTCACCGTGACCGGCGCGGCCGGCCAGATCGGCTACGCGCTGCTCTTCCGCATCGCATCCGGCCACCTGCTCGGCGCGGATGTGCCGGTCAAGCTGCGCCTGCTCGAGATCCCGCAGGGCCTCAAGGCCGCCGAGGGCACCGCCATGGAGCTCGACGACTGCGCCTTCCCGCTGCTCAAGGGCATCGAGATCACCGACGACCCGAACGTCGGCTTCGACGGCGCCAACGTCGCGCTGCTCGTCGGCGCCCGCCCCCGCACCAAGGGCATGGAGCGCGGTGACCTGCTCTCGGCCAACGGCGGCATCTTCAAGCCGCAGGGCAAGGCCATCAACGACAACGCCGCGGACGACATCCGCGTCCTCGTCGTCGGCAACCCGGCCAACACCAACGCCCTGATCGCCCAGGCCGCGGCCCCGGACGTACCGGCCGAGCGCTTCACCGCCATGACCCGTCTCGACCACAACCGCGCGATCTCGCAGCTGGCCGCCAAGACCGGCGCCGCCGTCTCCGACATCAAGCGCCTCACCATCTGGGGCAATCACTCGGCGACCCAGTACCCGGACATCTTCCACGCGGAGATCGCCGGCAAGAACGCCGCCGAGGTCGTGAACGACGAGGCGTGGCTGGCCGACACCTTCATCCCGACCGTCGCCAAGCGCGGCGCGGCGATCATCGAGGCACGCGGCGCGTCCTCCGCCGCCTCCGCCGCCAACGCCGCGATCGACCACGTCCACACCTGGGTCAACGGCACCGCCGAGGGCGACTGGACCTCCATGGGCATCCCGTCGGACGGCTCCTACGGCGTCCCGGAGGGCCTGATCTCCTCCTTCCCGGTCACCTGCAAGGACGGCAAGTACGAGATCGTCCAGGGCCTGGACATCAACGACTTCTCGCGTGCGCGCATCGACGCGTCGGTGCAGGAACTCGCCGAGGAGCGTGCCGCGGTCAGCGAGCTCGGCCTCATCTGACGCATCCCGCCCGCGTCTTCCCGCCCCCGGTGGCTTCGGCCGCCGGGGGCGGGCGCATGTCGGCGGGGCTGTGGGGAACGTGTGGGTGGCGGCCCGCCGAGGCCGGACGCCGCACCTCCGGTGTGGGCCTACGGGCCTCAGCCCGCGACCACGACCGTCGTCGCCACCGTGACCGCGACCATCGCCGCCTGCATGTTGCGGATCGCCTCACGGATGCTGTCGCCCGCCCACTGGCCTTCGGCGATCTCCGTCATCCGCGGCGCGAGCTGCTTGCGCGGCACGTCGGGGAAGGCGAGGCGGTGCAGCTTGGCCGAGTGGATCAGGGCCACCAGGCCCGCCGTACGGTCGTCCGGGGCGGCGTCGTGCAGGACGACGGCGGTCAGGCGCTCGCGCAGTTCGCGCTCGGTGGAGCTGTCCGCCTCCGGATAGCGCTTCACCGGGAACAGACCCAGCACCTTGCGCTGCTCCTCGGCCACGAGGCCGCGCTCGCGCAGGCTGTCGATCGTGGCGCTGACGGCCTTCGAGTGGTCCTTCGTCAGCCAGTCGGTGACCTTCCGCGGCTTGCTGCTCCGGGCCGCCCAGGCAGCGAGCTGCTCCAGACGGCCGTCGAGGAGAGAGGTGCCGGTGGGGGTGCTGTCCGTGATCCTGATCCGCTCGGCGTTCACCGACACGCGCCCGGCCATGACGAGATCGAGCAGGATGCCGCCCGCCACGGCCCATCCGGCCGACTGCCGGTCCTTCGCCGCCCCGGACTCGTCGTCCAGCGACAGCAGCATGATCTCCTCGCCCAGCGTGACCGCCATGCGTGTCCCCTCGGCCGGTTGTTCCTGATCAGTGGGACGCGTGGGCAGTGCCCCCAGTTCCCTCGCGCGTTGCCTCGCGCGGCGGAGGGGCGCGGCGGAGGGGGCCTTCGACGTCGGACCGGACCGGACCGCTTCAGAGGCGGTCTTCTCCGAGAGCCCGGGCCGGAGACCTGGACACACGTCGGCCCCCGGTGCTCTGCATCGATTTCCGTACGCGCCAGTCGTCGCTGACCGCAGGTCTCTCGTGCAGCCCGCCGGGGGCCTGGCCAGAGCCGTGGGACTGGGTCACGCGGGTCGGTGGACGTCTCCGCCGACGGGTGCGGCTCTCTCCGGTCATCTGGTGTAAGGCCAGTCTCCTCCCGATATGTCCGGAGTCAAGAGGATGGGCCGACTGAAAATCTGGGGTGCAGGTGCCCGGGGCAGCAGGGAGGGGAGCGTACGGGCGACCTGCGGCCCGGGTACGTCGCGGTCCAGCCACGCCGTGCCCGCCGGGCGAGCGTCGCCGTGCCCGTAGTCACTGTGCCCGCCGGGCGAGCGTCGCCGTGCCCGTAGTCGCCGTACCCGCCGGACGAGCAACGCCGGGCCGGGCCGGGCCGTCGCTCGCCGTGCCCGTCGCCGCCGTCGTGACCGGCCGGTTCCGCGGTCAGCTGCCGGTGCCGGGCCCGTGCACGCTCAGGTCTCCGTGGTCCGCCAGATAGGCCGGCAGGTCGTCCGGGCCGTTCTGCCCGCTTCGCAGTGTGGTGTCGAGGAACGCCGCGCAGAGGGCGGCGGTGAGCCGCGGACCCTCGGTACGGCCCGGCGAACCGACGAGGGACGGCAGGGGCGGCAGGTAGAGAGGGGCATCGGTGAACGTCAGATGCGCCGTGCCGGGGACGGCCAGCCGATAGCTCGTCGCGGTGCCCAGATCGAGGACACGGGTGAGGCGCGGAATGTAGTCGGGGTCGGTCTGCGGCCCGATGACCTGGGTGAGGGCGAGTGCCGGCTGCCGGAACGGGCGGGGCGCCGGGTCGTGGGGGTAGCCGTCCAGATTGATCACGGCGTCGAACCGGCGGTCCTGGTGAGCCGCCTGCAGCGCGGCGCCGCCGCCCAGTGAGTGGCCGGTCACGGCGACTCTGCCCGTGTCCAGGCGGCCGGCCAGCCGGGGCGGTGCCCCGCTGCCGTCGGTGACGCTGAGCCGGGTGAGGACGAAGCCGAGGTCGGCCGCCCGGACCTTCGTGTGCTCGGCGGCCAGCTTGTCGTCCTTCTCGTCGTCGCCCGTGGCGGCGACCTTCGTACGGATGGTCCGGCCGTCATCGAGGACCACGGCCGCGGAGTCGTACGGATGGTCGAGGGCCACGACGACGTAGCCCCGGGACGCCAACTCCTCCGCCCAGGCGGTGTTCTGCGTGCGGACGCCGCCGAGCCCGGGGGAGAACAGCACGACGGGGAAGGCCCCGCCTCCGGTGGCCGCCTCCGCGTCCGGTACCGCGCGGGTGTGTGCCCGGGAGGCGCCGTGGAGCAGGAATCCGGGCAGGCCCGCGTAGTCCGCCAGGGCGTCGGAGACGGTGCGGGCCTCCCGCGCCGTGCGCCCGAGGTACCGGGCGCGCTCCGCGCCCGCCGGATGCTCCCGTGCCGGGTACCAGAACTGGCCGACGACCGTGCGCCGGTCGTCCGGGTCTGCGGTGGCGGTCTCCGGCCGGTCCGGGTCGGTCCACTGCATCACGCTGGTGCCGACCGGGTACCGGCCCGACGGCTCGGGGAAGACGGGAACGGGAAGTGCCCAGGCGGCGGCCGGACCCATGGCGATGAGGGAGAGGCACACCGCCGATCCGGGCACCGCCCACCACCACCGGACCCGCCCGGCGGGGCGGCGGCCCGTACGGCGACGCAGCAGGGGCGACAGCGCGAACGGAGCCGCCAGCGCCGCGCCCGCGAACACCGGCGCCATCTGCCAGCGCGGCCCCAGGAGGACCAGCGCGGCCGCGGTCGGCACAAGGACCGCTCCCGCCGCCGTCGTTGCCGTACGGCGGGCACCTGGTGGAAGCCAGCGCGCCAGCACCAGCACGACGGCACTCAGTATCAGCAGCATTTCCAGGACGGACAATTGAGGTCCGGCGATCGTCTCTGTCACCCGGCCATCCTTGGTGGGGACCGGTGGCCGCCGCATCGCACTCCGGTCGCGACCTCTGTGCGACCTGAGGCTCATCGGACGCCTGCGGGGTCCGCCTCCGTGCGTACGCGTACACGGCACACGCGGGTTCGTGAGGGGCGCCGGACTTGTGTGTCAGCGATCTCGGTCAGGACGGTGACCGGATCCGGTCTCGGACGGGTGCCGGGGGCGGCAGTCGCGGCAGTGGCCGGGGACCGCCGATCTGAAGGGGCGGCCGCAGTCCTCGCACTCCACGAGCGGTACGACGCCGATCGGAGTGGTGGCCTTCGGCAACTCGGGCGGCAGCCAGTTCTCGAGCCGGTACGCGAGGAGCCGTGACGGCCGGTGCAGGGTGCCCGGGGGCAGCAGGGAGGAGAGCGTACGGGCGACCTGCGGCCCGGGTACGTCGCGGTCCAGCCACGTCGTGACGGCCGGGGCGAGGGCGGCGATGTCCCGGACGGAGAGCGTCAGACGGGGATCGAGGGTCCGCAGCCCGGCGAGGAGCTGGGCGGCAGGCTGGTGGAGCAGCTCGGAGAGGCTCGGCAGGTGGGGTTTGCGGTTGGCCGGTGCTCGTTTGACGAGGCTCACGCGTCGCAGGGGCGCCCGGGGTTCGGGCGCGGCGCCGGGGCACTCGTAGTACGTGGTCCGGGTGCCGATGCGCTGCCCGGGAGCGCGGTGCTTGAGGCGCCGCAGATAGCCGGCGGCCTCCAGCTCCCTGAGCGCCTTCGCGAGGCGGTCGGGGCTGTCGGGGAACTCGTCGGCCAGGGCCTCGATGGAGACCTTCGCGCCGTCCTTGACGGACTGGATGTAGAGCGCGACACCACGGGCGGCGGCAGACAGGGTCTTGTGCTGGGCGAGGTGGTTGCCGACCACCGTGAAGTTGTCCTTGTGGCGGTGCCGCACATGCACCACGCCGCGCGAAAGGGGCGCGATAGACTGCGCTGAGGTCATTGGGAAGCCTTATCTTCCTGATGAACAGGCCCTCGGACCGGGATTGCCGTCCCGCCGGGGGCCGTTTCTGTGTGGTGTTGTCGCCGCGAACGTACCGCGCCGCTCCCGACATATGCCACCCCGTCACCGGATCGAGTGACGAGGGGAGTTGGAGGGGTGGTTGGGTGGTTCTTTCCCCAGTCCTTTAAGGGGGCTGCGGGATCCGAGCCCTGCGGTGCACCGGATTCTGGAAACCCCGAATCCGGTGCGACCTCCGGGTTCTTCAGCGGGAGCGCCGGTCGGACGCCGCGTACGCGACGAAGGCCGCCCAGGGGGCGGGGGACACGTCGAGTATCGGTCCGGTCGCCTTCTTGGAGTCCCGGATGTGGACGGTGGCGGGTTCGGTGGCGATCTCGATGCAGTCCTGACCGCCGCCGCCGCTGTAACTGGACTTGAACCAGGTGAGGTCGTTCATCGTTCTCCTGTCGCCATTCGCCGGATGACTTCGGCCGAGTCCTCGGAGGAAAGGGCCTGGCTCTGGAGGATTCCATACCGCCTTGCGAACTGACTGACGATGCGGCGGCCGGTGATCAGACGTCCCACGTCCTGCACTTCGAGGTAGGCGCACATGTCCTCGTCACGCGGCTCGACCAGGGTGAACGGGCCACCGAGCCCGGCGTGGCAGCCGCGCGCGGTCGGCATCACCTGGATCTCGATGTGCCGGTGCCGACCGAGCTCCAGCAGATGCAGCAGCTGTTCCCGCATCACCTCCGGCTCGCCGACGGTCCGCTGCAGGACGACCTCTTCGAGGATGAAACTCAGCGACGGCGCCGGCTTCCGCGTCAGCAACTGCTGCCTGGCCAGCCGGGCGGCGACCCGGCGCTCGATCTCCTCGTCCTCGAGCGCCGGACGGTGCGCGACGTGGACGGCTCGCGCGTACTCCTCCGTCTGCAACAGCCCGTTGATGAGCTGATTGCCGTAGACGGACAGCGACACGGCCTCCGCCTCGGCCTGCGCGAAGGGCTGGAACCACGACGGGTGCGGCTCCTTCAGCTGCTCGTTCACGACGCTCGTGAACACCTTCGGGACCTTGAACACCTTCTCCAGCTGCACCGCCAGGTCCATTTTCAGCGGCCGCCTGCCCTGCTCCACGCTCCCGATCTGCGACTCCGAGAACCCGGCCCGGTCGCCCAGCTCCCGCTGGGTCAGGTCCGCCCCCTCGCGCAGGGCCTTCATCTGGGTACTGAGGATGCGCATGCTGACGGGCACGTTCTCGTCGTAGCCCTCGCACACGCTGTTGTGGTCGGTCATGTCGACTCTCCCTTGCCGACTCGTACGGAGGCGGTGACGGCCCGTACAGCGGTCACGTACACCGCGTGATGCTCGTGAAACTAGTCCTGAGCAGGGACATTCGAGTCATGAACGAGAAGACCTCATGCGAAAGGGGCCGGGCCCTCGCGACGGCGGCCCGAGCCCTGGAAGGCGCCGGGGACGAAGAGGCCCAGGAGACCGTGCAGTTGCTCCGGGTCCACATCGGGCTGCTGGTGGACCAGGTCGAGGAGCTGGCTCTCGCGCTTCCCGCCGGGGAACAGGGCCGCTGCCTCGCCCTCGCCTCGGTCGGCGAGGCCCGCCGCAAGCTGCGCGCCGGCGGCGTGCCGGGCTCCGGCCCGCAGCGGCGGGCGGAGCAACTGGCAAGAGTATGCCGGGCCTTGCTCCACCACTGGGAGGAGCTTGCGGCGGCCAGCGCGGGCGGGGCGCACGGCCCGGCGGGGGCGGCCGGCGCGGCGATGACGCAGCATGGGGCGCATGCCTCCGACCCCCGCGATACCTGAGACCGTCCGACTCGCCACGGACACCGGCCAGAACTCGCTGGTCCTCTTCGGGATCGTGATCCTGGGCCTGCTGGTCCTGAACACGCTGTGCGTGTACCTCTTCCCGGCGTTCGCCGCACGCCGCCGCTTCCGCGCACCGACCCTCGCCGGGACGCTGCGGGACGTGGCGCTGATGTGCGTGACGGTGGCGCTGGCGGTCTACCTGTTCGGAGTGGTGTGCACCATCCGCCTGGAGAACGAGTGGTACACGTGCGGGCCGCAGCGGTACGGGTACTCCTCATCGGTGGACCGGCCCGACCTCGCGAACATGGAGGACAGCCTCTTCCCCGTCAGCTCGGTCTGCCGCTGGTCGGACGGCTACACCCACGACTTCGTGCCGGCCTTCGTGAACCCGGCGATCTTCACGCTGCTGTCCCTGGCGGCGATCGCGATCGTCGCGGCGACTGCGGCAGTGGCACACGCGGGCGCCCGGCGGGACCTGGCGCGGATCGGAGAGCGCTGAGCCGGGCCTGGCAAACGACCGGTGGAACAGCGGTGTTGGGGCTACGGACTCTCTCCTGAGAGTCGGCCGCCGAAGGTGACGGCGAAGGCGTTCAAGGCGGTCTTCCAGCGCATGGTCCAGCGGTCTTGGCCCTTGCCGGTGGGGTCCAGCGACATCATGGTCGATACACGCACTTCGCCCCGTCGCAGACGAGCATGAGGACGTCGTTCACGCCGCGGCTCTTGCTCTCGCTGAGGGAGGGCCTTGTTGGCGACGATGCGCCGCTTCTGGTGTGACAACAACAGGGACGAGACGGCGCGCCGCCCAACAGGTCAGACAGGCGACGGCCGCCGGTTGGACCGGCAGGCCGTGTTCGGCGGGACGGTTGTGGACGCTCCCGCACCGGAGACCCCGGGCAAGCTGCCCGGGGCCTCGGTCAGGTTTCGCGCTGGCAGGGATCTCTGCCGTTTAGGGATGGTGTGGTTGTCAGGGAGCGATGTTGATGCTGTCCCAGATCCGGAGGGCGTTGTTGAAGGCGGGGCCGGTGCTGGTGAACCGCCACGCGGCGGCGCGGAAGGTGCCGTCGGTGTTCTGTCCGTTGTCGTACAGGACGTGGATGTCGGCCTTGCCGTCGCCGGCCGACCGGCGGAAAACGGGCAGCAAGCACCATCTGATCTGCGACGGACGCGGCACCCCGTTAAGGTCACCACCACCACCGCCGCCAACGTCCACGACGTCACCCAGCCCCTCGCTCTGGTCGACGGCATCCCGTCCGTCGCGAGTCGCCCCGGCCGCCCTCGACGACGTCCCGAAGCCCTGCTCGGCGACAAGGGCTACGACTCCGACCCCAACCGCCGCGAACTGCGCAAGCGCCGGATCCTGCCCGTGATCTCCCCCAGAGGTATCCCGAACATTGAGGATCCGGGCAAGCTCCGCTACGTCGTCGAGCAGACCTTCGCCCTGCTCCACCAGTTCAAACGTCTCGCCGTCCGCTGTGAACGTCGCACCGAACTCCACAACGCCTTCATCTCCCTCACCTGCAGCCTCATCTGCTGGAGACGCCTCAAGAAGGCCCGAACATGATCGTGTTACGAGCTCTATGTACAGCAGAAAGCGGCCCGTCGGAAAGCCGACGGGCCGCTGAATCCTCGAAGCTAGCTGGACGAGGAGGTTGCTATTTCCTTGATTCCGGTGTTTCCGGGAACGTTTTTGAACGTGCTCCACGTACCGGTGGTGTAGTTGCCGTTGGCGTTGTAAATTTCATCGTTCCCGGCGACGGCGAAGAGATGGACGCTGTTTCCGGTGTCCGTTGCGGAGATCCGCTTGATGCTGCTGTTGCCCGGGACCTTGGCGTAACTACTCCAGGTGCCTGCGGTGTAGTCGGCATCGGTTCCATAGATCACGGAGTCGGATGCCAGAACGTACAGGTGTACGTTGTTGCCGATCACTGTCGCGGCTACCTGCTTATTGCCGAGGCCCGGACCGGGAACGGTACCCCAAGGGCCCCATGAGTTCGTGTCGTAATTGCCGCTCTTGGTGAATACTTTCCCGCCGGTGCCTACGACGTAGAGGCGGACAATGTTGCCGGTCGCCGTGGCTGCGACATCCGAGAGACTGTCTCCGCCCGATATGTAACTGAATCCCTTCCAGGAGCCGGTGGCGTAGTTCATATCCGCGCCGTAGAGCTTGCCATCGGTCTTCACCGCGTATAGGTGTACAACGTTGCCGATGCCGACTGCTGCGACCTTTACGATGTCCTCTGCTCCGGGAAGCGGCGTGGGCTTGCTCCAGGGCCCAGTGACATACGAACTGCTCGTGTGCAGCAGCTGACCTGTGTCGCTGACCGTGTACAGCCGCTGGGTGCCGTTGGTGGTCGTGGCGGCGATCTTCCGGGTGGTGTCTTCTGCTGCTCGCTTGAAGCTGGTCCAAGAGCCGCTGCTGTAGTTGCCATCCGCGCCGTAGACCTTGCTGTCGGCTCCGATGGCCATCACGTGCGCCACGTTGCCCGTCGTGTCGGGTGCGGGCACCGTGACGTTGTCGACGAGAGTGGCGACAGCGTCATGACGCGCTTCGGCCTCGTCCTGCCCGAAGCAGCCGCCCTGCCAAGCCTTGCTCGTGATCGCGACGAGTTGTGGGACGCCGTCGACGGTGCGGACGATCGGTCCTCCGGCGTCACCCTTGCAGATGGTGTCCGCCTCAGTCGCGCCGCTGAGGTCCACAGAGGCTGCGGTCGTGGCGCCGGTGATGTATGAGGCGGTGTGAGGCTGGTCCGGGTGCCATTGTGTGCTGGTGCGTCCGTAGCCGAGAACAGAGACTGACTCGCCGGCTGTCGGTGCGGAAACCGCGAGTGTCACGGGGGTGATACCTGTTGCCGGGGTAGTGAGTTTAGCGAGGACCAGATCCCGGTCCCAGTAGGGAAGCAGTTGGGAAACCGTGCTCGTGTGGCCGGTGGTGTTGGTCGATGAGTTCCGCCCGACGACGGCAGTGGTCTTCGTTGGAGGGGCACCAGATTCAAGTGCCTCGCTGCCGTCGGCCGTAAAGCAGCTGCTTGCGGTGAGCACCCACTGCGGGCCGACGAGGGCGCCACTGCAGGAGCGGGTGTCGCCGATGGTCAGTTTACTGGTGAAGGCAGTGAGTTGTGTGCATCGTGAAGTTGCAGGTCACGGGGCTGGTGTGCATGGGCTTCGGGGTGCTCGTGCTGGTCGGGGGCGTATGACTCCCGGC
>NZ_JBEZKP010000040.1:0-68481 GCF_040706335.1 Streptomyces sp. NPDC048389
CCGGCCGCGCGCCGGACAGCGCCCGGCCCCCCGCCGCGTCCGGCTCGGCAGCCCGCGCCCCCGGCTGAGGCTGGTCAGCCTCGGTCTCACCCTGGTCATGCTCGCGTTCGTGGTCAGGCTGCTGCAGGTGCAGGCCGTCGACGCCAGCGCCTACGCGGCCAAGGCGGAGAAGAACCGCTACCTCAGCCACGAACTCGCGGCCGAACGCGGCAGGATCACCGACCGCGCCGGGATCGCGCTGGCCACCAGCGTCGACGCGCACGACATCACCGCCGACCCGAAGATGTTCACGCCCGAGGACAGCAACTCCCCCAACGCGCCCGAACAGGCGGCGCAGCTCCTCGCCCCCATCCTCGGCAAGGATCCCGCCGATCTCGCCAAGAAGCTGAAGAAGCGCGGCTCCCGCTACGCCGTACTGGCCCGCCGCCAGACCCCGCAGGTGTGGAACCAGATCAAGGACCTCAAGGGCGTCTACGCGGAGAAGGCAGCCGCCGACAAGCGCAGGGGCGGCCCGGGGGCCAATGTGCTCGCGGGTGTCTTCCAGGAGCCCAGCAGCACGCGCGTCTACCCCAACGGCGATCTCGCCGCCGGAATACTGGGCTTCGTCAACGCGGCGAACCGGGGCGGCGCCGGCATCGAGTCCATGCTCGACAAGACGCTCGCCGGCAAGGACGGCACCATCACCTACGCCCAGTCCGGCGGCCGTCGCGTACCCACCGCCACGTCGCACGAGGTGCCCGCCGTCCCCGGCTCCGACATCGAACTGACCATCGACCGCGACATCCAGTGGGCCGCGCAGCAGGCCATGGAGGAGCAGGTCGAGAAGTCGAAGGCCGACCGCGGGTACGTCATCGTGCAGAACACCCGCACCGGCGAGGTCCTCGCCATGGCCAACGCCCCCGGCTACGACCCGAACGATCTCGGCACCGTCACCCCCGGCACGCTCGGCAACCCCGCCCTGCAGGACGCGTACGAACCCGGCTCCACCGCCAAGGTGATGTCGATGGCCGCCGTCCTCGAGGAGAAGAAGGCCACCCCGGGCACCCATGTCGTCGTCCCCAACCGGCTGCACCGCGGCGACCGCCTCTTCAAGGACGACATCGACCACCCCACCTGGTACCTCACCCTCAACGGCGTCCTCGCCAAGTCCAGCAACATCGGCACCATCCTGGCCACCGGGCAGCTCGGCAAGACCCAGCCGGAGGCCAACAAGGTGCTCCACTCCTATTTGCGCAAGTTCGGCATCGGCCGCCCGACCGGGCTCGACTACCCGGGCGAGACCCGGGGCATCCTCGCCCAGCCGCAGGACTGGTCCACCTCGCAGCAGTACACGATCCCCTTCGGACAGGGCCTGTCCGTCAACGCCATGCAGGCCGCCTCCGTGTACTCGACCATCGCCAACGGCGGCGTACGCATCGAGCCCACCCTGGTCCGCGGGACCAGGGGCCCGGACGGACGCTTCACGCCGGCCGAGGAGCCCGAGAAGACCCGCGTCGTCAGCGAGAAGACCGCCAGGACCCTCGCCACCATGCTGGAGTCGGTCGTCGACGACGAGGAGGGCACCGGAACCAAGGCCCGCATCCCCGGCTACCGTGTCGCGGGAAAGACGGGAACGGCCAACCGGGTCGATCCCGAACTGGGCGTCTACAAGGGCTACACCGCCTCGTTCGCCGGCTTCGCACCGGCCGACGACCCGCAGATCACCGTCTACTGCGCCATCCAGAACCCCACCAGGGGCAGCTACTTCGGCGGCCAGATCTGCGGACCCATCTACCAAAAGGTCATGGCCTTCGCGCTCAAGACCCTGCAGGTCGCCCCGACCGGCAAGGGACCCGCACGGCTGCCCCTGACCTTCGAACCCGGTGAGTGACCGGAGGTACCACCAGTGACGACGATCACCCCCGATTCCGGGAACCGACCAGGGGAGCGCCCCTCATTTTCGCCCGCACCCGGTACGCCCGGTACGCTCACCGCCGTGCCACACGCTGATCAGTACCGAACGCCCCAGCAGGACGCCGCCCCGCCACACCCGGGAGCGCCCCGTCCCGAACGGCCCCGCCCGACGAAGCTCGCGGAGCTGGCAGCCGGACTGGGGGTGGAGACCCAGGGCGCCGCGGAGATCACCGGCATCACCCACGACTCGCGGGCGGTGCGCCCCGGCGATCTGTACGCCGCCCTGCCCGGTGCCCGCCTCCACGGGGCCGACTTCGTGGACCAGGCCGCCGACCTCGGAGCCGCCGCCGTCCTCACCGACCCCACCGGCGCCGAACGCGCCGCCGCCACCGGCCTTCCGGTCCTCGTCGTCGACGACCCGCGCGGCCGGATGGGCGAACTGGCCGCGGAGATCTACGGCCACCCCGGGAACGGCCTGCTGCAGATCGGCATCACCGGCACCTCGGGCAAGACCACGACCGCCTACCTCGTCGAGGGCGGCCTCCAGGCGGCCGGGCGTTCCACCGGACTGATCGGCACGGTCGAGATGCGCATCGGCGACGAGCGCATCAAGTCGGAGCGCACCACCCCCGAGGCCACCGACCTGCAGGCGCTCTTCGCGGTCATGCGCGAACGCGGCGCCGACTCGGTCGCCATGGAGGTCTCCAGCCACGCCCTGGTACTCGGCCGGGTCGACGGCTGCGTCTTCGACGTCGCCGTCTTCAACAACCTCAGCCCCGAGCACATGGAATTCCACTCCGACATGGAGGACTACTTCCAGGCGAAGGCGCAGCTGTTCACCCCGCGCCGCAGCCGGAAGGCCGTCGTCAACCTGGACGACGAGTACGGCCGCAGGCTCGTCGACGAGGCCACGGTGCCCGTCACCACGTTCTCCGCCGAGGGCCACCCCGACGCCGACTGGCGCGCCGAGAACGCCGAAGTCACCGCGGTCGGCTCCACCTTCACCGCGGTGGGCCCGGCCGGCGAGCGGGTGCGTGCCGAGGCGCCGCTGCCCGGCCCCTTCAACGTCGCCAACACCCTGGCCGCCGTCGTCACTCTCGCCGTCGCCGGTCTCGACCCGCAGACCGCCGCCGACGGGATCGCCGCCGTGCCGGGAGTGCCGGGCCGGCTGGAGCGCGTCGACGCCGGCCAGCCGTACCTCGCGGTGGTGGACTACGCGCACAAGACCGACGCCGTCGAATCGGTCCTGCGCTCGCTGCGCAAGGTGACGGAGGGAAAGATCCACATCGTGCTCGGCTGCGGCGGCGACCGCGACCGGACCAAGCGCGGCCCCATGGGCGCCGCGGCCGCCCGACTGGCCGACACCGCCGTACTGACCTCCGACAACCCGCGCGGTGAGGACCCCCTCGCGATCCTCGCCACGATGCTCGCGGGCGCGGCCGAGGTGCCGATCCACGAACGCGGCGACGTCATGGTCCACGAGGACCGGGCCGCCGCCATCGCCGCCGCCGTCGCCCGCGCGCAGGAGGGCGACACCGTGCTGGTCGCGGGCAAGGGCCACGAACAGGGCCAGGACATCGCGGGAGTGATCCGCCCGTTCGACGACCGCCGGGAGCTGCGGGCGGCCATCGAACGCTCGCTCAGCGACGCCGCCGTCAAGAACAGTCAGGGATGACCCAGTGATCGCCCTCTCCCTCGCCGAGATCGCCGAAATCGTCGGCGGGCAGTCGCACGACATACCGGATCCGGCCACGCCGGTCACCGGGCCCGTCGTCATCGACTCCCGCGCCGTGGAGCCCGGCAGCCTCTTCGCCGCCTTCCGGGGCGAGAACGTCGACGGCCACGACTACGCGGAGCGCGCGATGGCCCGGGGCGCGGTGGCCGTGCTGGCCACCCGCCCGCTCGGCGTACCCGCCATCGTCGTCGACGACGTGCAGAGCGCCTTGGGGCGCCTGGCCCGTGCGGTGGTCGCACGCCTCGGAACTCAGGTCGTCGCGCTCACCGGCTCGGCCGGGAAGACCAGCACCAAGGACCTGATCGCACAGGTGCTCCAGCGCAAGGGGCCCACCGTCTGGACCCCCGGCTCCCTCAACAACGAGATCGGTCTGCCCCTCACCGCACTGCGCGCCACCGAGGAGACCGAGCACCTGGTGCTGGAAATGGGTGCGCGCGGAATCGGCCATATCCGCTACCTCACCGAACTGACCCCGCCCAGGATCGGTCTCGTGCTGAACGTCGGCTCGGCCCACATCGGCGAGTTCGGCGGGCGCGAGCAGATCGCGCAGGCCAAGGGCGAACTCGTCGAGTCGCTCCCGCCGGCAGGAGAGGGCGGCGGCGTCGCCGTGCTCAACGCCGACGACCCCCTGGTCCGCGCCATGGCATCGCGCACCGCGGCCCGGGTACTGCTGTTCGGAGAGTCCGGCGAGGCCGACGTACGTGCCGAGAATGTCCGGCTCACGGAACTCGGGCAACCCACCTTCACGCTCCACACACCCACCGGGTGCAGTGACGTGACCATGCGGCTGTACGGTGAGCACCACGTGTCGAACGCGCTCGCCGCGGCCGCCGTCGCCCATGAGCTGGACATGCCCGCCGACGAGATCGCCCTGGCGCTCTCCGAGGCCGGCACCCTCTCCCGCTGGCGCATGGAGGTCACCGAGCGTCCGGACGGCGTGACGGTCGTCAACGACGCCTACAACGCGAACCCCGAGTCCATGCGTGCCGCGCTGCGTGCGCTGGCCGCCATGGGCGAAGCCGCACGGGCGAAGGGGGGGCGCACGTGGGCGGTGCTCGGTCAGATGGCCGAGCTCGGTGACGAGGCACTCGTCGAGCACGACGCGGTCGGGCGGCTCGCCGTCCGGCTGAGCGTCGACAAGCTCGTCGCGGTCGGGGGCAGGGAGGCGTCCTGGATGCAACTGGGCGCATACAACGAGGGTTCGTGGGGTGAGGAGTCGGTGCACGTGTCCGACGCGCAGGCGGCGGTCGACCTGTTGCGCAAAGAGTTGCGCCCGGGAGACGTCGTGCTGGTGAAGGCTTCCAGGTCGGTCGGTCTGGAGCGGATCGCACAGGCGCTGCTCGAGGGTCTCGAGGGTGAGGGTGCCGTCCGATGAGGCAGATCCTCTTCGCGGGAGCCATCGGTCTGTTCCTGACTCTGATCGGGACACCACTGCTGATCAAGCTGCTGGCCCGCAAGGGATACGGGCAGTTCATCCGTGACGACGGCCCGCGCACCCACGGAAGCAAGAAGGGCACGCCCACCATGGGCGGCATCTCCTTCATCCTGGCCACGCTCATCGCCTACGCGCTCGCCAAGGTGATCACCGGTGAGGACCCGACCTTCTCGGGTGTGCTGGTGCTCTTCCTGATGGCGGGCATGGGCCTGGTCGGCTTCCTCGACGACTACATCAAGATCGTCAAGCAGCGTTCGCTCGGCCTCCGCGCCAAGGCGAAGATGGCCGGGCAGCTGATCGTCGGCATCGCCTTCGCCGTACTGTCACTGCAGTTCGCCGACCAGCGCGGCAACACCCCGGCCTCCACCAAGCTGTCGTTCATCACCGACTTCGGCTGGTCCATCGGACCGGTGCTGTTCGTCGTCTGGGCGCTGTTCATGATCCTCGCCATGTCGAACGGCGTGAACCTGACGGACGGTCTGGACGGCCTCGCCACCGGCGCGTCGGTGATGGTCTTCGGCGCGTACACCTTCATCGGGCTGTGGCAGTTCCAGGAGTCCTGCGCCAACGCGGTGACCCTGACCAATCCCAACGCCTGCTTCGAGGTACGAGATCCGCTCGACCTGGCGGTCGTCGCCTCCGCGCTGATGGGATCCTGCTTCGGCTTCCTGTGGTGGAACACCTCACCTGCCAAGATCTTCATGGGCGACACCGGCTCCCTCGCACTCGGCGGTGCGCTCGCGGGCCTCGCGATCTGCTCCCGTACGGAGCTTCTGCTCGCGCTCCTCGGCGGACTGTTCGTCCTCATCACCATGTCCGTGGTGATCCAGGTCGGTTCGTTCAAGATGACCGGCAAGCGGGTCTTCCGGATGGCGCCGCTCCAGCACCACTTCGAACTCAAGGGGTGGTCGGAAGTCCTTGTGGTGGTCCGGTTCTGGATCATCCAGGGCATGTGCGTGATCGTGGGTCTCGGTCTCTTCTACGCGGGATGGGCAGCCGACAAGTGAGCGACTGGCAGGGCAGGAACATCACCGTCGCCGGCCTCGGCGTCAGCGGCACCAGTGCCGCGCGCGCCCTGGCCGGTCTCGGCGCGAAGGTCACCGTCGTGGACGGCGGATCGGGCGACGCGCACGAGGCGCGTGCGGCCGAGATGACCGCGCTGGGCATCGCGGTGCGTCTCGGTGACGCCGAGACCCTGCCCGCCGGCACCGACCTGGTCGTCACCTCGCCCGGCTGGAAACCGTCCAGCCCGCTGTTCGCCGCGGCGGCGGCGGCCGGTGTCGACGTCGTCGGCGACGTCGAGATCGCCTGGCGGCTGCGCGGCCCCGACGCCGCGCCGTGGCTGGCGATCACCGGTACCAACGGCAAGACGACCACCACCCGGATGCTCGCCTCGATCCTGACGGCCGCGGGCCTGCGGACGGCGGCGATCGGGAACATCGGCACCCCTATCGTCGACGTCGTCCTCGGCGACGAGCCGTACGACGTGCTCGCCGTGGAACTCTCCAGCTACCAGCTGCACTGGGCGCCCTCGCTGCGCGCCCACTCCGCGGCCGTGCTCAACCTGGCGCCCGACCACCTCGACTGGCACGGCTCCATGGAGGCGTACGCCGCCGACAAGGGCCGTGTCTACGAGGGCAATACGGTCGCCTGCGTCTACAACGCCGCGGACCCGGCGACCGAGGAACTGGTCCGTGCGGCGGACGTCGAGGAGGGCTGCCGCGCGATCGGCTTCACCCTGGGCACACCGGGGCCCTCCCAACTCGGGGTGGTGGAAGGGCTCCTGGTCGACCGGGCGTTCGTGGCCGACAGGCAGAAGCAGGCGCAGGAGCTGGCCGAGGTGGCGGACGTCGACCCGCCGGCGCCCCACAACATCGCCAACGCCCTCGCGGCGGCCGCGCTGGCCCGTGCCTTCGGTGTCGAACCTGCCGCGGTACGGGACGGACTGCGCGCCTTCCGGCCGGACGCACACCGCATCCAGCACATCGCGGACGTGGCGGGCGTTGCGTACGTCGACGACTCCAAGGCCACCAACACGCATGCGGCCCAGGCGTCTCTGGCCGCGTACGAGCCGATCGTGTGGATCGCCGGGGGACTTGCCAAGGGCGCCACCTTCGACGAGCTGGTGACGGCGTCGGCGAAGCGGCTGCGGGGCGTCGTCCTCATCGGGGCCGACCGTGCCCTGATCCGCGAAGCCCTGGCGCGACACGCCCCCGAGGTGCCCGTCGTCGACCTCGAGCGGACCGACACTGGGGCGATGTCCGAGGCGGTACGGAAGGCGGCCTCGCTCGCCCGGCCCTCGGACACGGTTCTCCTGGCGCCGGCCTGCGCCTCGATGGACATGTTCACCAACTACAACGAGCGGGGCGCGGCCTTCGCGGAAGCGGTCCGGGCCCTCGCCGACGAGCACGCCTGACAGCCGCGAGGTCCGGCCGGCGCCGGGCACGACTGGAGGGGACAGCGACCATGCCGCCCACCGACGGGCCCCCGCCCCCGGGAGACGCCCTCCCGTCCCCCGCGCCCGCGCAGTGCCCTGCCTCTGCGTCCTCAATGACCGGCACCGAGCCCGCCCGCTCGCAGCGCCCGGCGCCTGCGGCGTCAGCGCCGCCGCCGTCAGCCGTGGGCACCGAGCCCGCCCGCTCGCAGCGCCCGGTCCTTCCTGCGGCGTCAGCGCCGTCTGCCACCTCGTCCCCGGCGTCCGCCCCGCCGCCGTCGGCTGCGGGCACCGAGCCCGCCGGCTCGCAGCGCCCGGTCCCTCCAGTGCCGGCAGCGCCGGCCGATGCTCCGCTCCGGCCGGCGGGTGGCGTCCCGCCGCTCTCGGTTCCACCGGTCTCGGCCTCCGGCGCCGTCCCACCGCCCTCGGCGGCGGGCTCTGAGCCCGCCGGATCGGACGTCACGGCGATCCGCGCCCGAGACCGGGCGGCGACCACGCCGTACGCCGGCGGCGCCGCCCGACCGGCGTCCGCCGGCTCGCAGCGCCCGGCTCCTGCGGCGGCGGAGCCGCGCTCCGGCGGTGCTGCCCCGCCTGAGCGGGGCACTTCGGCAGGGCGGAGGTGGGTTCACGGGGCGGAGGCGCGTGGCTCGGGGGCACAGCGGTCGGCCGCCCGACGCGCAGCCGGCCTCGCCCGTGGTGCGGCGCGTGCCGCGCGGGTGTCGATCGCCGGGCTCGTCCCCGCGGGGCAGGTGCCCGCGCCGGCCGGTGCGGGCACCTGCGTACCGCCGCTCGCCGGCTCCACCGGCCTCGCGCTGCGGAGCCGGGTCGGCGGGGAGGCGAGTCGAGTGCCCGGTGTGCGGGGCGGCGGGCCGCGGACGCCGCGGACTCCCGGCTCCGGCGGGCCCCGCGGGCCACGCCGGCTGTACGAGCAGGCACGCAGGGCCTGGGACCGGCCGCTGACCGCCTACTACCTGATTCTCGGCAGCAGCCTGCTCATCACCGTCCTCGGCCTCGTCATGGTCTACTCCGCGTCGATGATCCAGGCGCTGGAGTACTCGCTCCCCGCTTCCTACTTCTTCCAGAAGCAGTTTGTCGCCGCCGTCATCGGCACCGTGCTCCTGCTGCTCGCATCCCGTATGCCCGCCAAACTGCACCGGGCCCTGTCGTATCCGCTGCTGATGGTCACGGTCTTCCTGATGGCGCTGGTCCAGGTCCCCGGGATAGGGCATGCGGTCAACGGCAACCAGAACTGGATCTACCTCGGTGGCCCCTTCCAACTGCAGCCCAGTGAGTTCGGCAAGCTCGCGCTGATCCTGTGGGGTGCCGACCTGCTGGCCCGCAAACAGGACCGGCGGCTGCTGACCCAGTGGAAGCACCTGCTGGTCCCGCTCGTGCCGGTCGCCTTCCTCCTCCTCGGTCTGATCATGCTCGGCGGCGACATGGGCACGGCGATCATCCTGACGGCGATCCTGCTGGGCCTGCTGTGGCTCGTGGGAGCGCCCACCAGGCTCTTCGCCGGGGTGCTCTGCATCGCCGGCTTCGTCGGGCTGACGCTGATCAGGACCAACGAGAACCGCATGTCCCGGCTCGAGTGCATCGGTGCGATCGACCTCGGTCCGGAAGGCGAGTGCTGGCAGGCGGTGCACGGCATCTATGCTCTTGCCTCTGGCGGATGGTTCGGTTCCGGTCTCGGTGCGAGTGTGGAAAAATGGGGCCAACTGCCCGAACCGCACACCGACTTCATCTTCGCCATCGCCGGGGAGGAACTGGGGCTGGCGGGGACGCTGTCGGTGCTCGCTCTGTTCGCGGCTCTAGGCTATGCGGGTATCCGCGTCGCCGGACGCACGGAGGACCCCTTCGTGAGGTATGCGGCGGGAGGCGTCACCACGTGGATCACGGCGCAGGCCGTGGTCAACATCGGTGCGGTGCTCGGTCTGCTGCCGATCGCCGGCGTCCCGCTGCCGCTGTTCTCCTACGGAGGGTCCGCCCTGCTGCCGACGATGTTCGCCGTCGGACTGCTGATCGCCTTCGCGCGAGAGGAACCCGCGGCGAAGGCGGCCCTGGCCGTGCGGAGGCCCGGGGTGAGATGGAAGACGATGAGACGGCGCGTCAAGAAGCGCCCGTCCGGAGAGCGGTGAATTTCGGTGCATGTCGTACTCGCCGGTGGGGGGACCGCCGGCCACATCGAGCCCGCGCTCGCCCTCGCGGACGCCCTGCGGAGGCAGGACCCGGCCGTGGGCATCACAGCCCTCGGCACGGAACGCGGTCTCGAGACCAGACTCGTGCCGGAGCGCGGCTACGAACTGGCGCTCATCCCCGCCGTTCCGCTGCCACGCAAGCCCACCCCTGAGCTGATCACCGTTCCGGGGCGGCTGCGCGGCACCATCAAGGCCGCGGAGCAGATCATCGAACGTACGAAGGCGGACTGCGTCGTCGGCTTCGGCGGTTACGTCGCGCTGCCCGGCTACCTCGCCGCCAAGCGCCTCGGCGTGCCGATCGTCATCCACGAGGCCAACGCCCGTCCCGGCCTCGCCAACAAGATCGGCTCCCGCTACGCCGCGGGCGTGGCCGTCGCCACGCCCGACAGCAAGCTGCGCAACTCCCGCTACATCGGCATCCCGCTGCGCCACTCCATCGCGACGCTCGACCGCGCCAGGGTCCGTCCCGAGGCGCGGGCGGCCTTCGGCCTCGACCCGAATCTGCCGACACTGCTGGTCTCCGGCGGTTCGCAGGGCGCCCGCCGGCTCAACGAGGTGGTCCAGCAGATCGCCCCGGTTCTCCAGCGCTCCGGCATCCAGATCCTGCACGCGGTCGGACCCAAGAATGAAATGCCGCGCGTGGACAACATGCCCGGTATGCCACCCTACGTGGCGGTACCGTACGTGGACCGGATGGATCTCGCGTACGCCGCGGCCGACATGATGCTCTGCCGCGCGGGCGCGATGACCGTCGCCGAACTCTCCGCCGTGGGCCTGCCCGCCGCGTACGTGCCGCTGCCGATCGGCAACGGTGAACAGCGGCTCAACGCCCAGCCGGTGGTGAAGGCCGGCGGCGGACTGCTGGTCGACGACGCCGAACTGACCCCCGAGTGGGTCCAGGGCAACGTCCTTCCGGTGCTCGCCGATCCGCACCGGTTGTACGAGATGTCGCGTGCGGCCGCCGAGTTCGGTCACAGGGACGCCGACGACCTGCTCGTCGGCATGGTGTACGAGGCGATTGCTGCACGCCGCAAGGCGTGAGAAGGCAGGGAGCGTGGCCGGACCGACCACCGCGAAGCGCAGTGCGCTGGGCCGCTCTGACGGACCGAACGGGGCGGGCGGCAAGGGCCGTCCGTCTCGCGAGGGCGCTCTCCCCGGCCGCTTCCGGCGGCCCGGCCCCCGCTTCCTGCTGATCGCCATCGGCGCGCTCCTCCTCGCGGCCGGTGTCCTCTGGCTGCTCTACGGCTCCTCGTGGCTGCGCGCCGAACATGTGGAGACCACGGGCACCGAAGTGCTCACCCCGGCCCAGGTGGAGGCCGTGGCACGGGTGCCGATCGGCGCGCCGCTCGTCTCGGTCGACACGGACGCCGTCGAGGCCAGGCTGCGGCGGGCGCTGCCCCGTATCGACTCAGTGGAGGTCGAGCGCTCCTGGCCGCACGGGATCGAACTGGTCGTGACCGAACGAAAGCCGGTCCTGTTGCTCGAGAAGGGTGCAAAGTTCGTCGAAGTGGACGCGGAGGGTGTCCGGTTCGCGACGGTCGCCGAGGCGCCGAAAGGTGTTCCCCTGCTGCGCCTGGAAGTTGACGGTTCGCCGAGCCTGAAGCGATTCGGTCCGGACCGGCTGGTCGCGGAGGCGGTCCGGGTCAGAGGTGGACTTCCCGCGGAAGTCGCCGCCGATCTGAAAAGTGTGAAAGTAGTCTCGTATGACTACATCTCCCTGGAGTTGAGCGGCAATCGCACCGTGGTGTGGGGCAGCTCGGAGGGGGGTGAGGCGAAGGCCCGTGCGCTCGAAGCGCTCATGAAAGCAGCTCCGAAAGCCGCGTACTTCGATGTGAGCGCGCCCAGCGCCCCTGCCGCGTCAGGGAGTTGACGTGCATCTGTGCTGGCCAACACCCTGGTTGGTCATCGCTGTGCGTGATCACATAGGGTGAAAAGAAAAACGGGAGGTTCGGCGTGTTCGTTGAACGGGCGCCACGTGTCGACTTAGTGTCCTGTTCGGAAGAGTCCAGGGAACAGACACACTGGTAACCCTAAACTTCAGCGTTAGGGTTCGGGTCGGCAGCCGGCTTGTCGGGCCGTCCCCATTCGACATCAGTCGTCGCAGCGCGGCCCCGCGAGGCGACGACACGTAACTCGAGGCGAGAGGCCTTCGACGTGGCAGCACCGCAGAACTACCTCGCAGTCATCAAGGTCATCGGTGTCGGCGGCGGTGGTGTCAATGCCATCAACCGAATGATCGAGGTCGGTCTCAAAGGCGTCGAGTTCATCGCTATCAACACGGACGCTCAGGCGCTGTTGATGAGCGACGCCGACGTCAAACTCGACGTCGGCCGTGAACTCACCCGAGGTCTCGGAGCCGGAGCGAATCCGGCAGTCGGTCGCAAGGCGGCAGAGGACCACCGCGAGGAGATCGAGGAGGTCCTCAAGGGGGCCGACATGGTCTTCGTCACCGCCGGTGAAGGCGGCGGCACCGGCACCGGCGGCGCACCCGTCGTCGCCAACATCGCCCGCTCGCTGGGAGCCCTGACGATCGGTGTGGTCACCCGCCCGTTCACCTTCGAGGGCCGCCGGCGTGCGAACCAGGCGGAGGACGGCATCGCCGAGCTCCGCGAAGAGGTCGACACCCTCATCGTCATCCCCAACGACCGGCTGCTGTCCATCTCGGACCGCCAGGTCAGCGTCCTGGACGCCTTCAAGTCGGCGGACCAGGTCCTGCTGTCGGGCGTCCAGGGGATCACCGACCTCATCACCACCCCCGGTCTGATCAACCTCGACTTCGCCGACGTCAAGTCGGTGATGTCCGAGGCCGGCTCCGCCCTCATGGGCATCGGGTCCGCCCGCGGCGACGACCGCGCGGTGGCCGCGGCGGAGATGGCGATCTCCTCGCCGCTGCTCGAGGCGTCCATCGACGGCGCCCGCGGCGTGCTGCTCTCCATCTCCGGCGGCAGCGACCTCGGCCTGTTCGAGATCAACGAAGCGGCTCAGCTGGTCAGCGAGGCCGCCCACCCCGAGGCGAACATCATCTTCGGCGCCGTCATCGACGACGCGCTCGGCGACGAGGTCCGGGTCACCGTCATCGCGGCCGGCTTCGACGGCGGCCAGCCGCCCGCCCGCCGGGAGAACGTGATCGGTTCCACGTCGGCCAAGCGCGAGGAGCAGCCCTCCGGCGCGGCCCGTCCCGCCGACGGCCCCCGCCCCGCCGGCGGCCTCGGAACCGTACCCGTACGCGAGGAGCCCGCCGCCCCGGCGGAGCCGGCACCGGTCGCGAGCGACCTCGGTTCGTCCTCCGGCCCGGCGCAGGTCCCGCCGGCCCGCCCGTACCCGGACAGCCAGGCGGAAGAGCTGGACGTCCCGGACTTCCTGAAGTGACAGTGCAGCCCGACGCGATACACGAGAGCGGCGCGCATTTCGCCTTCACCGACAGGTGGGGCGGGGTGAGCGCCGTTCCGTACGAGGAGCTCAACCTCGGCGGCGCCGTCGGTGACGACCCGGACGCGGTGCTCGCCAACCGGGCGGTCGCCGCCAAGTCGCTCGGCCTCGACCCGGCCCGGGTCGTCTGGATGAACCAGGTCCACGGCAGGGGCGTCGCCCGGGTGGACGGACCGTGGGGGGACGGCGCGGTGCCGGAGGTCGACGCGCTGGTCACCGCACGGCGCGGTCTCGCCCTCGCCGTACTCACCGCCGACTGCACCCCGGTCCTGCTCGCCGACCCGGTCGCCTCGGTGGTCGGGGCGGCACACGCCGGTCGCCCCGGGATGGTCGCGGGCGTGGTGCCCGCCGTCGTCGAGGCGATGAGAGAGCTGGGCGCGGAGCCGGAACGCATCATCGCCCGTACGGGACCGGCCGTTTGCGGTCGTTGTTATGAGGTTCCCGAGCAGATGCGTTCCGAGGTGGCCGTGGTGGAGCCCGCCGCCTGGTCGGAGACCGGCTGGGGTACTCCGGCCGTCGACGTCACGGCCGGAGTGCACGCCCAGCTCGAGGCGCTCGGGGTGCGCGACCGGCGGAGGTCGGCGGTCTGCACCCTTGAATCGCGTGACCACTACTCGTACCGCCGCGACCGCACGACCGGGCGGCTCGCCGGATACGTCTGGCTCGATGACCGGGAAACCCCATGATCGACCGCAGAACCGAACTCGCCGGAAATCTGGCGGCAGTGAAGGAACGTATCGCCTCCGCCTGCGCGGCAGCGGGTCGCGAGCGGGACGAGGTGACCCTCATCGTGGTCACCAAGACCTACCCGGCGAGCGATGTGCGGATGCTCCACGAACTCGGTGTGCGTCATGTGGCGGAGAACCGTGATCAGGACGCGGCTCCCAAGGCCGCAGCGTGCACGGATCTGAGCCTTCACTGGCATTTCGTCGGCCAGTTGCAGACCAACAAGGTCCGTTCTGTCGCGAGTTATGCCGATGTGGTGCAGTCCGTCGACCGGCTCAAGCTCGTTTCCGCCCTGTCCGCCGCCGCGGTGCGCGCGGAGCGGGAGCTCGGCTGCCTGATCCAGGTCGCGCTCGACGCGGAGTCCGGGCGGCAGGGGGACCGGGGCGGGGTGGCGCCGGACGGGATCGAGGAGTTGGCCGCGGCCGTGGCCGACTCGCCGGGACTGCGGCTCGACGGGCTGATGACCGTCGCTCCGCTCGCCGGACCGTACGCGAGTCGGCAACAGGCGGCGTTCGAGCGGCTGATGGAATTGTCATCCGGCCTGCGCGGGGCCCATCCGGCTGCGAACATGGTGTCAGCAGGGATGAGTGCGGACCTCGAGCAGGCCGTGGCGGCCGGAGCGACACATGTGCGCGTCGGTACGGCGGTACTCGGAGTCCGACCCCGGCTCGGGTAACGTCGCGAAGCAAGTCGGACCACAGTAGAAAATATGGTCATTCCCGCTCATTGCGGGCAGGCCGAGTGGATCGCGGGCACTTGGTGACGCATGCCGATCCACCACAGAGCGGAGGACTCAGAGAATGGCCGGCGCGATGCGCAAGATGGCGGTCTACCTCGGCCTCGTGGAGGACGATGGGTACGACGGCCGGGGCTTCGACCCCGATGACGACTTCGAACCCGAGCCGGAGCCCGAGCGGGAGCACCGGCGGCATCAGCCCCCCCGCCAGATGGAGCGCGAGGAGCCGGTGCGGGTGGCGGCACCTCCCGCCCAGCGCGAGCCCGTCGCCCTCCCGGTCGACAGCGGTCGTCCGGCGCGAATCGCCCCCGTGGCATCCATCACACCTGAACGCCCGAGCATGGAGAAGAACGCACCGGTGATCATGCCCAAGGTCGTGTCCGAGCGGGAGCCCTACCGCATCACCACGCTGCATCCGAGGACCTACAACGAGGCTCGTACCATCGGGGAACACTTCCGCGAAGGCACCCCCGTGATCATGAATCTCACGGAGATGGACGACACGGACGCGAAGCGACTTGTCGACTTTGCCGCGGGACTCGTCTTCGGTCTGCATGGCAGCATTGAGCGCGTGACGCAGAAGGTGTTCCTGTTGTCGCCTGCTAACGTCGATGTCACGGCGGAAGACAAGGCCCGCATCGCAGAGGGCGGGTTCTTCAACCAGAGCTGAGAAAGACACCGGGGAACGACCCGGCCGCAGGGCCGGCTGAGATGGGATCCAGGGGAGAGGGAAGCGCGGGATGAGCGTCGCACTACAGGTGGTCTACATCGCGCTGATGTGCTTCCTTGTCGTCCTGATCTTCCGGCTCGTCATGGACTACGTCTTCCAGTTCGCGCGTTCATGGCAACCCGGCAAGGCGATGGTGGTCCTTCTGGAGGCCACTTACACTGTCACCGATCCACCGCTCAAGCTTCTGCGGCGATTCATCCCGCCGTTGCGTCTCGGGGGCGTGGCACTCGACCTGTCCTTCTTCGTTCTGATGATCATCGTCTACATCCTGATCTCCATCGTTCGTGGAGTGGGGACCTAGATGTGAGCGATACGGTCCTGCCGACTGCCGACGACTACGTAGAGGTGAAGAAGAGATGCCGCTGACTCCCGAGGACGTGCGGAACAAGCAGTTCACGACCGTCCGCCTCCGAGAAGGCTATGACGAGGACGAGGTCGATGCCTTCCTCGACGAGGTCGAGTCCGAGCTGACCCGTCTGCTCCGTGAGAACGAGGACCTGCGCGCGAAGCTGGCCGCGGCGACCCGTGCGGCCGCACAGAATCAGCAGCAGCAACAGCAGCAACAGCAGGGAATGCGTAAACCTCCGGAGCCACAGGACGGCCGCGGTCCGGGAGGACCGGGCGCTCCGGTGCCCGCCGCCATATCCGGACCCCCGGTCCAGCAGCAGCCCCCGCAGATGGGTCCCCCCCAGCTGCCCGGTGGTGCTCCCCAGCTGCCGGCCGGTCCCAGCCACGGCGGTCAGCAGGGCCACGGCGGCCAGATGGGCCCCGGCGGCCAGATGCAGGGCGGACCCATGGGTGGCCCGATGGGCGGCCCCATGGGCGGTCACGGCGGCCCGCAGGGCCCCGGCCCGATGGGGCAAGGACCCGGTGGTGACAGCGCCGCGCGCGTCCTGTCGCTTGCCCAGCAGACCGCGGACCAGGCGATCGCGGAGGCCCGTTCCGAGGCCAACAAGATCGTCGGTGAGGCGCGTTCGCGCGCCGAGGGCCTGGAGCGGGACGCCCGCGCCAAGGCCGACGCCCTCGAGCGGGACGCCCAGGAGAAGCACCGCGTCGCGATGGGCTCCCTCGAGTCCGCCCGCGCCACGCTGGAGCGCAAGGTCGAGGACCTGCGGGGCTTCGAGCGCGAGTACCGGACCCGGCTGAAGTCCTACCTGGAGAGCCAGCTGCGTCAGCTGGAGACCCAGTCGGACGACTCCCTGGCCCCGCCGCGCAGCCCGGCGGCCGCGTCGCTGCCGCCGTCCCCGGCGCCTTCCATGGCACCGGCCGGCGCGAGCGCTCCGTCCTACGGCAACCAGTCGATGGGCGGCCACGGCGGCCCCTCGCCGTCCGGACCGTCCTACGGCGGCCAGCAGCAGATGTCGCCGGCGATGACCCAGCCGATGTCACCGGTGCGGCCGCAGCCGATGCAGCAGGCGCCGTCGCCTATGCGGGGCTTCCTGATCGACGAGGACGACAACTGACCGCGCAGCGCGCGCAGCGCGCCTAGCCGTCGGCAGACAGCGGGGCCGGGCCCGGGACGTTCCACACGTCCCGGGCCCGGCCTTTTGTGCGGGTGAGCAGGCGTGGGCGGGTGCGCCTGCAACGTGCTGTTCCCCACCCCGGCCCCACGCCACCCCACCCCTTCCCGAAACGGGGCAGGCCCCGGGCCCCGTACGGCCTTCGGCCGTGCCCTCAATCGCCGGGCGGGCTGGATCTCGCTCCGCGAAATCCGCCTCGCCGGGGGTACCGCCCCTACGCCTGGGGGCGTGGGAGGTACCCCCGCGCCCACGGTCGCCAGACGTAGGGAAGATCGAGGCGGGGGGCCGGGGGCAGAGCCCCGGTTCGGGGCGGGGCGGGGGACAAGCCCCGCGCAGCGGTCCCGGGGAAACGACGCGGGCCCGGCCGACATCGTGATCCCCAACGGCATCGACATCGTGGCCGGGCCCGACACGCTTTTGAGCGCTACGCCTTGCGCAGGCGGAACGTCAGTGACAGTCCCTCGTCCGTGAACGGGACTCCGTACGACGCGTCCGCATCCGCGACCCCGCCCGCGAAGTCCGTCGCCAGCACCTCGTCCGCGATCAGCGACGCGTGCTCCGACAGGGCCGAGGTGACCTCGGGGTCCTCGGAGGACCAGCGCAGCGCGATGCGGTCGGCTACGTCCAGTCCGCTGTTCTTGCGCGCCTCCTGGATGAGGCGGATCGCGTCACGTGCCAGCCCCGCCCGCCGCAGTTCCGGCGTGATCTCCAGGTCGAGGGCGACCGTCGCACCCGAGTCGGAGGCAACCGACCAGCCTTCCCGCGGGGTCTCCGTGATGATGACCTCCTCCGGGGAGAGGGTCACCGTCTCGCCGTCGACCTGCACCGACGCCTCGCCGGAGCGCAGGGCCAGGGAGAGCGCGGCGGCGTCCGCGGCCGCCACGGCCTTGGCGACGTCCTGGACGCCCTTGCCGAAGCGCTTCCCGAGGGCCCGGAAGTTGGCCTTGGCCGTGGTGTCCACCAGCGAGCCGCCGACCTCCGACAGGGACGCCAGGGAGGAGACGTTCAGTTCCTCCGTGATCTGCGCCCGGAGCTCCTCGGAAAGCGAGGAGAAGCCGGTCGCGGCGACCAGCGCCCGGGAGAGCGGCTGGCGGGTCTTGACCCCCGACTCGGCACGCGTCGCACGGCCGAGCTCGACCAGGCGGCGCACCAGCGCCATCCGGGACGACAGTGTCGGGTCGATCGTGTCCAGGTCGGCGGTCGGCCACGAGGACAGGTGCACCGACTCCGGCGCGTCCGGCGTCACCGGCACGACCAGGTCCTGCCAGACCCGCTCGGTGATGAACGGGGTCAGCGGCGCCATCAGCCGGGTGACCGTCTCCACCACGTCGTGCAGGGTGCGCAGCGCCGCGGCGTCGCCCTGCCAGAACCGGCGGCGCGAGCGGCGCACGTACCAGTTCGACAGGTCGTCGACGAAAGCGGAGAGCAGCTTGCCGGCGCGCTGGGTGTCGTACGCCTCCATGGCCTGCGTGACCTGGTCGACCAGAGCGTGCAGCTCGGAGAGCAGCCAGCGGTCCAGGACCGTGCGCTCGGCCGGGGCGGGGTCCGCGGCGGAGGGGGACCAGCCCGAGGTACGGGCGTACAGGGCCTGGAAGGCCACCGTGTTCCAGTACGTCAGGAGGGTCTTGCGCACGACCTCCTGGATCGTGCCGTGACCCACGCGCCGTGCCGCCCACGGCGACCCGCCGGCCGCCATGAACCAGCGGACCGCGTCCGCGCCGTGCTGGTCCATCAACGGGATCGGCTGCAGGATGTTGCCCAGGTGCTTGGACATCTTGCGGCCGTCCTCGGCGAGGATGTGGCCGAGGCAGACCACGTTCTCGTACGACGACTTGTCGAAGACCAGCGTGCCGACGGCCATCAGCGTGTAGAACCAGCCGCGGGTCTGGTCGATCGCCTCCGAGATGAACTGCGCCGGGTAGCGCTTCTCGAAGATCTCCTTGTTCTTGTACGGGTAGCCCCACTGCGCGAACGGCATCGAACCCGAGTCGTACCAGGCGTCGATGACCTCCGGCACGCGCGCCGCGACGTGCCCGCAGCCCTCGTGCGGGCAGTCGAAGGTGACTTCGTCGATGTACGGACGGTGCGGGTCGAGGCCCGACTGGTCGGTGCCCGTCAGCTGCGACAGTTCGGCGAGCGAGCCGACGCAGGTCAGGTGGTCGTCCTCGCAGCGCCAGATCGGCAGCGGCGTGCCCCAGTAGCGGTTGCGGGACAGCGCCCAGTCGATGTTGTTGTTCAGCCAGTCGCCGAACCGGCCCTGCTTCACCGAGTCGGGGAACCAGTTGGTCGCCTCGTTCTCCGCGAGCAGCCGGTCCTTGATGGCGGTGGTGCGGATGTACCACGACGGCTGCGCGTAGTAGAGCAGGGCCGTGTGGCAGCGCCAGCAGTGCGGGTAGCTGTGCTCGTACGGGATGTGCCTGAAGAGCAGACCGCGCGTCTGGAGGTCCGCCGTCAGCGCCTCGTCGGCCTTCTTGAAGAAGACGCCGCCGACCAGTGGCACGTCCTCCTCGAAGGTGCCGTCCGGGCGGACCGGGTTGACCACCGGCAGGCCGTAGGCGCGGCAGACCTTGAGGTCGTCCTCACCGAAGGCGGGGGACTGGTGGACCAGACCCGTACCGTCCTCGGTCGTCACGTAGTCGGCGTTGACGACGAAATGGGCCGGGGACGGACCGCTGTCGCCGGTTGCCTCGCCGGCGCCCGGGAACTCGACGAGCTCGAAGGGACGCTGGTAGGTCCAGCGCTCCATCTCCGCGCCCGTGAAGGTCTCCCCGGTGGTCTCCCAGCCCTCGCCGAGCGCCTTCTCCAGCAGCGGCTCGGCGACGACCAGCTTCTCCTCGCCGTTCGTCGCCACGACGTACGTGACGTCGGGGTGCGCGGCGACCGCCGTGTTGGAGACCAGCGTCCACGGCGTCGTCGTCCACACCAGCAGTGCGGCCTCGCCCGCGAGGGGGCCGGAGGTCAGCGGGAAGCGCACGAAGACGGAGGGGTCGACGACCGTCTCGTAGCCCTGCGCCAGCTCGTGGTCGGACAGGCCGGTGCCGCAGCGCGGGCACCAGGGGGCGACGCGGTGGTCCTGGACCAGCAGGCCCTTGTTGAAGATCTCCTTCAGGGACCACCACACCGACTGGACGTAGTCCGGGTCCATGGTGCGGTACGCGTCGTCGAGGTCGACCCAGTAGCCCATGCGGGTCGTCAGCTCGGCGAACGCGTCCGTGTGCCGGGTCACCGACTCACGGCACTTGGTGTTGAACTCGGCGATGCCGTACGCCTCGATGTCCTTCTTGCCGGAGAAGCCGAGCTCCTTCTCGACGGCCAGCTCGACCGGCAGGCCGTGGCAGTCCCAGCCGGCCTTGCGGCCCACGTGGTAGCCGCGCATGGTGCGGAAGCGGGGGAAGACGTCCTTGAAGACGCGGGCCTCGATGTGGTGGGCGCCGGGCATGCCGTTCGCCGTGGGCGGGCCCTCGTAGAACACCCACTCGGGGCGGCCCTCGGACTGCTCGAGGCTCTTGGTGAAGATCTTGCTCTCGCGCCAGAAGTCGAGCACGGCGTGCTCGAGCGCGGGCAGATCGACCTGGGCCGGCACCTGACGGTACTGGGGGGGTGTCATGTACGAACTCCTCCGGCGGACAGCTTCTCTTCCGTCGGAGGGACGAGAGCGCCGATGCTGTGCGGCCGGCTCCCGCGGTACCACCCTCCTTGGCGGTGCACAAGGTCACCGCCCCCTCATTGGGGTCGCGAAGCCGGTTCTACCGGCCGCGGGAGGCTCCGCGGCTTTCTTCCGGCGGCTCCGGGGTGATGCTTCACGCCGCGCTGGCCCCCGGGCTCTCACCGTCCCCGGGTCGCTCATGGCTGCATACGACGCTACTCGTCCCCATCCACGCCTTTCGCTGCGCCCAGTGTACGGGCCCCTGCGCGGACCGGCCGACCGCATTTCGGCGGTGGCGCGGTTGACCCGAATGGCCACCCGGGTGCCGACGGGCCACGGCACGTCGTGCCGGGCGGATTACCGGGCGGGGAGCTGGGCACAACGGATGCAGGCTTGGCTTCTCGCGGCGCGGGACGGGCGGAAGCGGCGGCGTGCCCCGTTGCCGCGGGGCTGGTGTCGATTTATCGTCCCAGAACGATTCGCGAGCAAGATCACAATATGTGAAGGGGCCGCGGCCATGGTGGCGAAGAAGACCGCCGACAGGACGGCGTCAGCGCGTTCCGCCGCCGCGGGGGCGGAATCGGGGACGCCCACCTCCCATGAGCCCTCCGGGAGGACGACCCCGCCCGGGAAGCCCGCGTCCAGGTCGGCGACCGCCTCGGCGGCGACCGTCGGCGGGCGGGCCGCGAAGAAGACGGCAGGAGGCGCGGCAGCGGCGAAGACGGGAAGCGCGGGAGCGGCGAAGAAGACGGCGGCCAAGGGAGCGGCGAAGAAGACGGCGGCCAAGGGAGCGGCGAAGAAGACCGCGGCCAAGGGAGCGGGGAAGAGGGCGTCGGCCGGTGGGGCGGCGGCCAAGGAGAGCAGGGCCGTGAGGACGGCGCCCAAGGAGACCACGCCACAGAAGACCGTGGCGAAGAAGTCGACAGCCGAGAAGCCGGACGCCGCCGAGCGGACCACGGCCGCAGAGAAGACCACGGCCGCCGAAAAGAGCCCGGCGAAGAAGAGCCCGGCCACGAAGGGCACGGCGAAGAAGACGACGGAGAAGAAGAGCCCGGCCACGAAGGGCACGGCGAAGAAGACGACGGAGAAGAAGAGCCCGGCCACGAAGAGCACGGCCACGAAGGGCACGGCCACGAAGACCACGGCGAAGACCGGGGCCACGGCCTCCCGGAAGGCGAGCGCCGGCAGGAGTGCGGCCCATGGGGCGGCGGCCGACGGTGCCGAAGGGACGGCCGGCACGGAGACCACGGTCGAGGATTCCGCCGGGAGGACCGGCTCCCGGACCGGAGGCACGGCCGCCGCGGCGGCCGGGGAGCCGTCCGGTCGCGTGGCAGGCAGGACCACGGCCCGCAGGGCCGCGAAGAAGGCCGGTGCGGATGCCGATGTGGCACCCGGGCCGGTCACCAAGGAGGCCGTCGACAAGGCGGCCGCCGCGAAGAAGGCCGCGCCCGCGGCCGAGGAGGCGGCCGAGGCCGCCGAGCAGACAGGAGCCAGGACGGTGGCAGCGAAGAAGACCGCGGGTAGGGCATCAGGCGCAGGCGGGAGTGCGGTGGCGGTGCCCACGCGTACGGCGGCCACGACGCCGCCGGGTGAGCTGGCGGTACGGCCCGGTGAGGATCCGTGGACCCAGGAGGAGGTCGACGAGGCGCGCGCCGGGCTCGAGGGCGAGGCGGCGCGGCTGAACGCTGAGATCACCTCTTCCGAGGCGGCCCTCGCGGGGCTGATGCGTGACTCCGGCGACGGCGCCGGGGACGACGAGGCCGACACCGGCGCAAAGAACATCACGCGCGAGCACGAGATGGCGCTGGCGGCGAACGGCCGCGAAATGCTGGAGCAGACCGAGCGTGCGCTGCAGCGGCTCGACACTGGGACGTACGGCCTCTGCGAGAGCTGCGGCAAGCCGATCGGCAAGGCAAGGATGCAGGCGTTCCCCCGAGCCACCCTCTGTGTCGAGTGCAAGCAGAAGCAGGAACGCAGGGGCTGACCGGCGAGGGTGTGCCGTACCCTCGTCCTCAGTCAGGAACCTAGGTTGAGGGACTCACGTGGCAGAGGCGGAGCGCGTCATCGGTACGCCAGATGTTGACGACGAGGCTGCGGCGCCCGCCGAGCCGCCGAAGGGCAAGCGCAAGATCGCCGTGCTGTTCGCGGTGGCGCTCGTCGCCTATCTGCTCGACCTCGGCAGCAAGCTGCTCGTGGTGGCCAAGCTGGAGCACCACGAGCCGATCGAGATCATCGGCGACTGGCTGAAGTTCGAGGCGGTACGCAACCCGGGCGCCGCGTTCGGCATGGGTGAGGCATTCACCGTCATCTTCACCTTCATCGCGGCGACCGTGATCGTCGTGATCGTGCGTCTGGCGCGCAAGCTCTACAGCGGTCCCTGGGCGGTCGCCCTCGGTCTGCTGCTGGGCGGGGCGCTCGGCAATCTGACCGACCGGATCTTCCGGTCGCCCGGCGTCTTCGAGGGCGCGGTCGTGGACTTCATCGCGCCCGCGCACTTCGCCGTGTTCAACCTGGCCGACTCCGCGATCGTGTGCGGCGGCGTCCTTATCGTGCTGCTCTCCTTCAAGGGTCTGGACCCCGACGGGACAGTCCACAAGGACTGACAAGGCATACTCGACGGGTGAGTACGATTCCCGAGGTCCGCACCCTGCCCGTACCCGACGGCCTGGAGGGCGAGCGCGTGGACGCCGCCATCTCCCGGATGTTCGGGTTTTCCCGCACGAAGGCGGCCGAGTTGGCCGCTGCCGGAAAGGTGCAGGTCGACGGCTCGGTGGTCGGCAAGTCGGAGCGGGTGCACGGCGGTGCCTGGCTCGAAGTCGAGATGCCGCAGGCACCCGCGCCGGTGCAGATCGTGGCGGAGCCGGTCGAGGGTATGGAGATCGTCCACGACGACGACGACATCGTGGTGATCGCCAAGCCGGTCGGCGTGGCCGCGCATCCGAGCCCGGGCTGGACCGGTACCACCGTCATCGGCGGACTCGCCGCCGCCGGGTACCGCATCTCCACGTCGGGCGCCTCCGAGCGCCAGGGCATCGTGCACCGTCTGGACGTCGGCACGTCCGGGCTGATGGTCGTCGCCAAGTCGGAGCGTGCGTACACCCTGCTGAAGCAGCAGTTCCGTGACCGGGTGGTCGACAAGCGCTACCACGCGTTGGTGCAGGGCCATCCCGACCCGATGAGCGGCACCATCGACGCGCCCATCGGCCGCCACCCGAGCCTCGACTACAAGTGGGCGGTCACGGCGGAGGGCAAGCCGTCGGTGACGCACTACGACCTGATCGAGGCGTTC
The DNA here is from genome assembly GCF_040706335.1 of Streptomyces sp. NPDC048389. Taxonomy (NCBI): domain Bacteria; kingdom Bacillati; phylum Actinomycetota; class Actinomycetes; order Kitasatosporales; family Streptomycetaceae; genus Streptomyces; species Streptomyces sp. NPDC048389. The sequence continues at coordinate 23,772 of NZ_JBEZKP010000040.1, forward strand.
CGCGCCGCGTCGCTGCTCGACATCAAGCTGGAGACCGGCCGTACCCATCAGATCCGGGTGCACATGTCGGCGCACCGCCACCCCTGTGTAGGGGATCTGACCTACGGTGCGGACCCGACGATCGCCAAGCGGCTCGGCCTGACCCGGCAGTGGCTGCACGCGGTCCGTCTCGGTTTCGAGCACCCGTCGGACGGCCGGTGGGTGGAGTTCGAGAGCACCTACCCGGACGACCTCCAGCAGGCGCTGGACCGGATCGAGGCGGAGAGCGCATGACGGTGCGACCGGTGGCGTACACCGTGCGGGTCGCGGCCGGTGCCGCCGACCGGGAGGCGTGCTTCGCGGTCCGCAAGGACGTCTTCGTCGCGGAGCAGCAGGTGCCGGAGGACATCGAGTACGACGTCTACGACGCCAAGGACGCGGACACGGTCCATGTCCTCGCGGTGGGCGCCGACGGTCTCGCGCTCGGCACCGGCCGACTGCTGCACGGAGCGTCGGCGATCGGGAAGACCGGCGGCGACCTCACGGTCGGCGCGCTCGGCCGACTCGCGGTGAGAGGGGCGGCGCGCGGGCTCGGAGTGGGCGCGGCACTGGTCCGGGCGCTCGAGGACGCGGCACGCCGGCGGGGTCTCGCGGTGGTCGAGCTGCACGCGCAGACACATGCGCTGGGCTTCTACGAGCGGCTGGGGTACGAGGCGTACGGGGCGGAGTTCTTGGACGCCGGCATTCCGCATCTGGCGATGCGGCGGGTGCTCGCGGCGTCCTGACCGCAACCTGGTCGCCCTGGTCGCCCTGGTCGCCCTGGTCGCCCTGGTCGCCCTGGTCGCCCTGGTCGCCCCGGTCGCCCCGGTCGCCCCGGTCGCCCCGGTCGCCCCGGTCGCCCCGGTCGCCCCGGTCGCCCCGGTCGCCCCGGTCGCCCCGGTCGCCTGCGGCGGGCTGTTACCCTCCCCGCCCCTTCCCGAAACCGGGCTCCGCCCGGGTCCGGTAGCGCGTTGCGCGCGGCGCATTTCGGGGCTGCGCCCCGGATCCTGTGCCCGCTGGGGCCGGTCGGCCGGGCTTCGCCCCCGATCCCGTGCCGGGGCGAGCCGGGCTCCGCCCGGGTCCGGAGACGCGCTTCGCCCGTGCCTGCCGGCGGGCCGCGCTCCGCGCGGTGGCTGCACACGCCGGCCGGGCCGGTGTGCCGGGCAATTCGAGCCCCGCCGGCGATCGAGGCGCAGGGCTCGGGGCGGAGCCCCGACGAGAAGGGCGGAGGTGCGGGCCCCCGGCGGTCGAGGCGCGGGGGGCCGCCGGGGGCGGATCCCCCGACGCAGGCAGGTCAGCCGCGGCGGGTCCGGAGGGTCTCGTCCACGTCCGGGACGTAGTCGCCCGCGTTGTTGCTGTGGATCTCCTCCGCCCGCGGCGGTGCCGCCTGCTTCGGCCACTGGCCCGCAGGCGGCAGCGACGCCGCGGCCGTCGAGATCCGCGGCAGTGCATAGGGGTGCTTCTCGCTCAGCCAGGTGATCATCTGCTCACGCACCGCGCACCGCGCCGTCCAGATGTCGTTGGCGTCCTTCGCGGTCATGACCGCCCGCACCTCGATCGTGCTGGGCGTGGTGTCCGTCACGGCCAGGCTCCAGTCCCTGCCGTCCCAGGACTTGCAGTCGTGCAGGATCTCCTGGAGCTGCTCGCGCATCAGGGCGATCGGCGCCGAGTGGTCCAGTTGGAAGAAGACCGTGCCGGTCATCTGGGCGCCGCCGCGCGACCAGTTCTCGAACGGCTTGCTGGTGAAGTACGACACAGGCATGGTGATGCGGCGCTCGTCCCAGGTCCGCACCGCGAGGAACGTGAGTGTGACCTCCTCGATCACACCCCACTCGCCGTCGACGACCACGGTGTCGCCGATCCGCACCATGTCGCCGAAGGCGATCTGGAAGCCGGCGAAGAGATTGCCGAGAGTGGACTGGGCGGCGACACCGGCCACGATGCCGATGATGCCCGCGGAGGCCAGCATCGAGGCGCCGAACTTCTCCATGGCCGGGAACGTCAGCAGCATCGCCGCGACCGCCACCACCCCGACGATCGCCGTCACGATGCGCATGATCAGCGTGATCTGGGTCCGTACCCGGCGGACCCGCGCGGCGTCCTGGTTGGAGGCGGCGTAGCGGGTGTACGACGACTCGACGACGGCGGAGACGATCCGCGTCACCAGCCAGGCGCTCGCGCCGATCAGGACCAGCGACAGCACATGGCCGATGCCCGCTTCGTGCCGTTCGACGAGCGACCAGCGCGTCTCGTCGTACACCCCTCGCAGCACTGCCCCGAGAAGCACGATCTGGAACGGCAGACGGCATCTGCGGAGCATGCCCCAGAGCGGCGTCTCCGGGTGGCGTTCATCGATGCGGCGCAGCAGCCGGTCGACTGCCCAGCCGAGCGCCAGTGCCAGCACAACGGCTCCGCCGATGACGGCCAGCGGCCGCAGTACGTTCTCCATGTCTCCCTGACTCCCGGTGGCGAAGGTGGCTGGCAGGATATCCGGATGGACATCATCCTTTTCCACTCGGCCTTCGGTCGGCGCCCGGCGGTCCACGCGGCCGCGGAACGGCTGCGTGCCGCCGGGCACGAGGTTCGCGTGCCCGACCTGTTCGAAGGACAAACCGCCGAATCGGTCGAGGAGGGACGGGAGCTCAAGGAGCGCATCGGTACGGAGGAGCTGCTGCGGCGGGCGATCCAAGCTGCCGCCCCCTACTCCGACCAGGGGCTGGTGTACGCGGGGTTCTCGCTCGGCGGGGCGCTCGCGCAGAACCTGGCGCTCGGGGACGAGAAGGCGCGGGGGCTGCTGCTTCTGCACGGGACCTCCGACATCGCGGAGGGAGCGAGCGTGGACGGCCTGCCCGTACAGCTGCATGTGGCCAGCCCCGATCCCTTCGAGACCGAGGACTGGCTGAACACCTGGTACCTGCAGATGCAGCGGGCGGGCGCCGATGTGGAGGTCCACCGGTATCCCGGGGCCGGGCACCTGTTCACCGACCCGGATCTGCCGGACTATGACGAGCCGTCTGCCGAGCAGACGTGGCGTGCGGCCCTCGGGTTCCTCGAGACGCTCTGAGCCGGCCGGGCGGTGGCCGGGGCAGCGGCTTGGGGGAGGTGACGCCGCCGGGGGCGGGGAACGGGGCGAGGGCCAGGGTTCCGGCCATGATCGCCGTACCGATTGCACGGTGGTGCGGTCGGGGAGATATGCGGACGAACGCGCGCATCGCGTCGTCTCGCGGAAGGTTGGGCCCTTCTTGGCCACCGCGGGGAGATTGCGGGTGCATGTCAGATCTCGATGAGGATCGTTCAAGCCCAATCGTCCACACGTGATGGGAGACATCGGGGAGAGAGACTTTGGCCGTGTCCGGGGGCTGAGGTCCGCACACAACGAATCCAGTGACGACGACGGGTGACGTGTCCGCATTGGTGCGGAACACGCCACCCGTCGTAGCCGTGTGATCTTCTACTGACATGCCACCGTATGGCCGAAAATGGTCCTAGCGCACGGGCTGGTTCACTCGCTCGACCCTCTGCGTTCCGCTGAGGGTCCGGTAGGACCGCGACCACGACGACGTCGCGTCCTGCCGCGTCCGGTCGGAGATCGTGTAGTAGTCCATCTGGGAGCGCTCGGCGGTCACGTCCAGGACGCCGTAGCCGTGGGCGTCCATGTCCACCCACTTCACATGCCGGTTGGCGGCACGTACCGCGGCCGACGCGACCAGGGAGACGGTGCCCGGGGCGACATGGAGGAGGTCGTCCAGGTTGTCGGAGCTCACCGAGGTCACCACGAACTCCGTCGCCGCCGGGCGGGAGAGGGGGTAGGTCGCCGCCCTGACCGGGACGTCGTTCGCCCACGACATGTGGATGTCGCCGGTGAGGAAGACGGTGTTGCGGATGCCGCGCTGCGTCAGATGCGTCAGCAGCTCCTTGCGATCGTCCGTGTAGCCGTCCCACTGGTCGACGTTGACCGCCAGCCCCTCCTTGGGGAGCCCCATCAGCTCGGCTATCGGCTCCAGCAGATACGCGGGAAGGGAACCGAAGGCGACCGGCGAGATCATCACCGAGGTCCCGACCAGCTTCCAGGAGGCGTCGGAGGCCGCGAGTCCCGCCTTCAGCCAGTCCAGTTGGGCCCTGCCGGTGAGCGTGCGCTCCGGATCGTCCACGTCGCCGCTGCCGACGCTCGACTGCTGCGAGCGGAACGACCGCAGATCCAGCAGATGCAGATCGGCCAGCTTGCCGAAGCGCAGCCGGCGGTAGACCGTGCCCTCCGTGGACGCGCGGACCGGCATCCACTCGAAGTACGCCTGCTTGGCCGCCGCGACGCGGGCCGCCCACTCGCCCTCGGTGCCGGGCGTGTGGTTCTCCGCGCCGCCCGCCCACGCGTCGTTGGCCAGCTCGTGGTCGTCCCATATCGCGATCAGCGGGTGCGCGGCGTGCAGCGCCCGCAGGTCCGGGTCGGTCTTGTAGGTGGCGTGCCGCAGCCGGTAGTCGGCGAGCGTCACGATCTCGTGTCTCGGCTCGTGCTGCCGTACGCCGTACTGCTCGGCCGGATAGCCGCCGGTGGCGTACTCGTATATGTAGTCGCCGAGATGCAGGACGGCGTCGAGGTCGCCCCGCGCGGCCAGGTGGCGGTACGCGGAGAACCAGCCGGCCTCCCAGTTGGCGCAGGACACCACGCCGAACCGCACACCGGGCGTGGCCGCGTCGACGGCGGGTGCGGTGCGGGTGCGCCCGGCCGGCGAGACGGTGGGGCCCGCGGTGAAGCGGTACCAGTAGGAAGTGGCCGGGCGCAGCCCGCGGACGTCGACCTTCACGGTGTGGTCGGCGGCGGCCGTCGAGGTGGTGGTGCCGCGGGCCACCGTCCGGGCGAAGTCCTTGTCCTCGGCGACCTCCCAGACCACCTCCGTCCCGGCGCCGAGACCGGAGCCCGGCAGCGCCTCGGGGCTCGGAGTGACACGGGTCCACAGCAGGACACCGTCGGGCAGCGGGTCACCGGACGCGATGCCGTGGAGGAAGGCGGGAGCCCGGTCCGCGGCTGCGGCGGGGGAGGCGGCGGCCGCGAGGACGGGTGCGGCGACGGCGGTGGCGGCAGCGGCCTTGACGACCGTGCGGCGACTGGGAGTTGAGGAAGATCGACTGGTCACGGCCGATCACACTACTGATCAGTACGTCGAAAGGGCGGGCGAACGGAGAAAGTTCGCCCGCCCTTTCCGCACGGTCCACCGGAGCCGGCCCCGCCGACCGCCTGCCGACCGGTGGCCGGGCACTGCCCGGCCGCCTGTCGACCGGCAGCCGGGCAACTGCTCCGTAGCCGCGCGCTGAGCGGTCAGGCGGGACCCGAGGGGCCCGGAGCCGCCCGTGAACGCCCCGGGCGGGGCACCGCCCGCACGGTGCCCCGCCACGAAAGCCGCTCAGTTGCAGCCGGCCGCTACTCGACCCCGAGCTTCTGCAGCTCCGCGGGAAGGGCGCTCTGGTCGACGTCCTTGCCGTCGATGCGGATGGTCGGGGTGCCCTTGACCCCCGCATCGTTGAACTCGTCGATCATCGTCAGCGCCCACTTGTCGTAGGTGCCCTTGTCGACGGCCTCGCTGAACTTCTCGTTGCCCTTCAGGGCCTCGACGTTGTTCGCGACGTCGAGGAGATACGAGTCGTCGGCGAACTTGTCCTCGGTCTCGGCGGGGTGGTGCTTCGCGGAGTACAGGAGCCCGTGGTAGTCGGCGAACGCCTCCGGGCTGACGTTCAGGGCTGCGCCGAGCGCGCTGATGGCGTTCTTGGAGCCGCTGCCACCCATGTTGCCGTCGATGATGGCGCCGAGGTGCACCCGGAGCGTGAGCTTTCCGTCCTCGGCGGCCTTCTTCAGTTTCTCGCCGCTGGTCTGCTCGAACGCCGCGCACGCCGGGCACCGCAGGTCCTCGTAGACATCGACGGTCTTGCCCTTGCCGAGGCTGATGGTCGTCCCGTCCTTGCCGGAGTTGGCGGGCTTCACCAGAGCCTTGTCCTTGGCCGCCTCCCACTCGGTGGGCTTGTTGGCCTGCATGACGCCGTAACCTATGCCGCCGGCGATGGCCAGCACGACGACAGCCGAACCCGCGACCGTCAGCTGCCGGCGGATCTTGTCCTTCTTCGCCTGGCGTTCGCGCTCCTGGCGCAGCCGCTCGCGGGCCGCCGCCTTGTTCGCCTGGCTGTTGCGCTTGCTCATGATCATTCACTCCGTGTGGGGCGCACATAAGGGATGTGCGAGGGAAGGGGATTCCGGTTCAGGCGCAGAGCGCGACGGAACGCGGTGGTCCCCTCCGTCCCACGGAGTGCACCGGCGGCCGGGTACGCGCGGGGCGGGGCGCGTACGGCTGCGGGCGCGGCGCGCGGCGCCCGGGGCCGGGGGCGTGCGTGGCGGCGACGGCCAGCAGCATCGGCCGGAAGGCGAACGCGCCCACCGCCCGCAGCAGCCGGGCCACCGCGGACTCGCCGCGCCACAGCCAGGCCGCGGCGAGCAGACCGACACCGACATGAGCGGCCAGCAGCAGCCAGGGCTGAGCCGGGTCGGCGGTGCGCAGCACGGCGGCGAGCCCCTGATCGTCGGCGGGCAGCGCCGTACCCGGCAGCGCCGCGCCGACCTCGCCACCGCCGCAGAGTACGTCGAGACCGACCGCGCGCAGCGAACCGGAGACCGGACCGCCGGAGGGGCCGTAGCAGACGTGCTGGCCCGTGGTGAAGACCGTGTCCGCGGCCAGCTCCAGCGGGATCAGCAGCCCGGCGATGCGCCAGAACCCGCGTTCCTTGCCCGACAGCGCGAAGGCCACGGCGAACACGGCGGCGGTGAGGGCGGCGACGGTGGTCAGCGGCAGCGGGGCCCCGGACAGCAGCACATGGGAGGCGGCGGACAGCGTCACGACCAGTGCCGTGAAGATCGCTGCCCGCAGCCCCCTGAGCCGCGTCCCGGACATGTCCATCGCCATCGAGTGTGCCAGGTGTTTCTTAAGAGCCTCTTAAAGGGGTGCAGGCCGAGACCCGAGGCCCTACAGGCCCGGGATCCGGCCGTTGCGGAACAGGTCCACGAAGATCTGGTGGTCCGCCCGCGCCCTGGCCCCGTAGCCGTGCGCGAACTCCACGAGCAGTTCGCCGAAGCCCGTCTCGTCGGCGGCGATCGCCGCGTCGATGGCCCGCTCGGTGGAGAACGGCACCAGCGAGTGGCCGTTCTCGTCGTCGGCGGCGGCGTGCATGGTCGCCGTGGCCCGGCCGAGGTCGGCGACGACGGCCGCGATCTCGTCCAGCTCGTCGATGTCGGACCAGTCCAGATCCACCGCGTACGGGGAGACCTCGGCGACCAGCTGACCGGAGCCGTTCAGCTCGGTCCAGCCGAGCCACGGGTCGGCGTGGTCCTGGAGGGCGCGCTGCGAGATCACCGTGCGGTGTCCCTCGTGCTGGAAGTAGCCGCGCACCCGCGGGTCGGAGATGTGCCGGGAGACCGCGGGGGTCTGCGCCTGCTTCATGTAGATCACGACGTCGTTCTCCAGAGCGTCGCTGTTGCCCTCCAGAAGGATGTTGTACGACGGCAGGCCGGCCGAGCCGATGCCGATACCCCGCCGGCCCACGACGTCCTTGACCCGGTACGAGTCCGGGCGGGCCAGGCTGGATTCCGGCAGCGTCTCCAGATAGCCGTCGAAGGCGGCCAGCACCTTGTACCGGGTGGCCGCGTCCAGGTCGATCGCGCCGCCGCCGGAGGCGAACCGGCGCTCGAAGTCGCGGATCTCCGTCATCGAGTCCAGCAGCGAGAACCGGGTCAGCGAGCGCGCCATACGCAGCGCCCCGAGCAGCGGTCCGTCCGCCGTGTCCAGGGTGAAGGGCGGCACGTCGTCGTCCTTGGCGCCGGTCGCCAGCGCGTGGATGCGCTCGCGGTAGGCGGCCGCGCAGATCCGCACCAGCTCGGTGATCCGCTCGTCACTGAGCGCCTTGGTGTAGCCGATCAGGGCGAGAGAGGCGGCCAGCCGCTTGAGGTCCCAGGTGAACGGGCCCACGTATGCCTCGTCGAAGTCGTTGACGTTGAAGACCAGCCGGCCGCCCGCGTCCATGTACGTGCCGAAGTTCTCCGCGTGGAGATCGCCGTGGATCCACACCCGGCCCGTCCGCTCGTCCAGGTAGGGGCCGGCGTGCTGCTCCCGCTCGAGGTCCTTGTAGAAGAGGCAGGCCGTGCCCCGGTAGAAGGCGAACGCCGACGCCGCCATCTTGCGGAACTTGACCCGGAAGGCGGCCGGATCGGCGGCCAGGAGCTCGCCGAAGGCGGTGTCGAAGACGGCGAGGATCTCCTCGGCGCGCTCCTCGGCGGTGGGCTGGGGGACCGGCATCTCGGGGTGCCTCCTGGTGCATGGCGGACGGGACGGCGTCTCCGCCCCGTGCAACGTACGAAGGTACGTGGGAGTGCCCTCGCAGTGTCACTGTCTCGCCGGTGAACACCCCGTGCCGGTGTCTGGTCACCTGAAGACCAATTGAAGGCGCATAGCCGAAATCATCTGGCCGGTGAGCCGAATCCCGACCCTCGGACCCCCGAGACCACATACGGTTGATTGCATGCAGCTCTGCTACAACTACCGTGTGTATCCGGATGTCCCTCAGCGCACCGCGCCGGCCCGCGCGTTCGGCTGTGCTCGCGTGGTGTGGAACGACTGCCTGCGCGACCGGAAGGAAGCGCATTCCGCCGGGCTGCCGTATGTGACGTCGGCCGAACTCTCCCGCCTTCGTATCACCCAGGCCAAGCGAACGGAGTAACGCGCCTGGCTGGCAGATGTCTCGGCGGTCGTGCTGCAACAGTCCTTGCGGGACCTGGACACCGCTTACAAGCACTTTTTTGACACGGTCAAGGGCCGGCGCAAGGGGCCGAAGGTCTCCCCGCCCCGGTACAAGTCGAAGAAGGACACTCGGCAGTCGATTCGGCTGAACGCCAATGCCTTCCGTCTTCACGACGACGGCACCGTGTATGTGGCCAAGGTCGGCACCATCAAGGTGAAGTGGTCGCGACCCCTGCCGACCGCGCCCACTTCCCTGACCGTCACGTTGGACTCGTCCGGCCGCTACTTCATGAGTTTCGTCGTCGAGACCGAGCCGGACATCCTCCCCTCGTCGGACACGGAAGTCGGCATCGACCTCGGCCTGTCCATATTCGCCGTCCTGTCCGACGGCACGAAGATCTCCTCCCCGAAGTTCCTGCGCCGCGCCGAGAAGAAGCTCAAGCGGTTGCAGAAGGACCTTTCCCGCACGGCCAAGGGATCGAAGAACCGGGCCAAGGCCCGCATCAAGGTCGCGCGGCAGCATGCCCGAGTGGCCGATCGGCGTCGGGACTGGCACCACAAGGCACGCATCATCGGCGACAATCAAGCGGTGTATGTGGAGGACCTCGCGGTGTCCGTCCTCGGTCGCACCCGGCTGGCGAAGTCCGTGCACGACGCCGGATGGTCCACATTCGTGAACATCCTGGAGTACAAGGCGGCCAAGCACGGCCGACACTTCGGCAAGATCGGCCGCTTCGAGCCGACCTCCCAGGTGTGCTCCGCCTGCGGCGCCAACGACGGGCCCAAGCCCCTGCATGTCCGCGAATGGATGTGCAAGGAGTGTGGGGCTGTCCACGACCGCGACGACAATGCATCCAAGAACATCCTGGCGGCCGGACGGGCGGACAGGCTAAACGCCTCGCCGAGCGCAGGTAAGACCAGGACGACAGTCCCGGCGCAGCGCGTTGAAGCAGGAAGCCCCGCAGACGGTCACCAGACGGTGGCGGGAATCTTCGGCCGCTAGCCTCGCTGTTTCGCTTGGGGTGACGAGGTGACGCTGTGGGGTCGATCGAGGCGGTATCGGGCGGTGGGCATGGTGGGGACCCGGCGCGTTGGTCGGGTTCTCCAAGGTCTTTCTTGTCGTAGGTGGCCGGGGCGGCTGGTCAGTTGGCGGGGCGGGGTAGTGCGGCCAGGCGGTGGAAGGCGGCGGCGAGTTGGTGTCGCCAGGGCCAGGTTGCTGCGATCCGCAGGTGGAGGCGACGGCCGCCGCGGGTGATCCGGGCAGCGACGTGCAGGATTCGGTAGCGGAGTTTCTTGGGTTCGGCAGCCGCGAGTTCGCCGTCCAGCAGCAGGACGCGGGTCCAGGCCAGAAGGTCGATGGCCGCGAGGCTGAGTTCGAGCCAGGCGGCGTTGACGGAGAACAGGCGGGAGGGGAAGCGGCCGAAGCCGGTGGTCTTGCCGCACCGGATGTGGTCCTCGACGGTGGCGTGTCCACGGTGGCGGACCTCCAGGAACTGGGCCGAGCCGCCGCCGGAGTACGGGGTGTCGGTGAGGAAGACCTGGTGCCGCAGGCCCTCGTCACTGTCGAACAAGGAGAGCTGGGCGCCGGGGTGCGGGCGTTCGCGGCGCACGATGATGCGGGTGCCGGCCGGGTAGCCGTTCAGGTCGACCATGCCGGTCAGCTCGGCGACCTCGGCGGACTCACGCAGGGTCCCGTCGGCGTCCAGAGCGGGATGCCAGACCTGTTCGGGCAGGGCGCGGATCGCGCGGCGGACGGGTGCGGTGACCGCGTATCCGACCGAGAAACGCAGGTGAAGGCCGTTGTCGCGCAAGGCGCGGAGATGTGTGAGGAACGCCTTCGCGCTGCCCGCGCTGTCGGTGCGGACCAGGATGTCGGTGCCGTGCCGGTGGGCGTCGGGGATCTGCGCGAGGGCCTGGTCGAGCACGGTGATGTGATCGGCGGCGGTGTTGGCTCCGGCGTTGCCAGGCCGCAGCAGCCCGGACATCGCCTCGCCGGTGTTGGCCAGGAAACACAGCAGGGGGTGGAACCCGAAGCCGCCTTTGTAGGTGGGTGCGGCCTGGTCTTTCTCGGAGTGGCAGGTGACCAGCGTGGCGTCGAGGTCCAGGACCAGGCCGGGCAGTTCGCGTCCGCCGGCCTTCACTGCGGGTATCGCGGTGCGGGTCTCGGCGGCCTGCAGCCAGGCCACCTCCCGGGCTGCGGCGCGGGCCGACCGCAGGCGGTCCAGTATGCGTTCGTCGACGGCGGCCGGCAGCCGCCAAGCCGTCGGCGTGGAGGCCACCGGGCCGAACACCTCGCGCTGGTCCCGCAGAACGGCCAGATCCGCGATCGCCTCGCCGCAGTCGGCGAGCATCACTGCGAGATCGGTGGCGATCCGGCCTGGGTCATGGCCGGTGCCGCGCGGCCGAAGCGGCCGGAGCACGGTGGAATACGCCGCCGTCAGCCCGGTCGCTTCGGCGAGGTCCGCCAGCAAACGTGCTCCGGCGTGCCCGACCACCCCCGATCCGTCAGTGGACACCACAAGCCGGGGCCGCGAACCGATATCCTTCACGCAGAAAGTGCCTTCCTCTGGCGACGACAGAACCCCTAGACAAGGTCCATCGTCCCAGCTCAGGAAGGCACTTTTGCGTTTCTACCCAAACCCTCAGCCGCACCTCAACCGGGACGGCGAGGTTAGCTAACGGCCGCCGACGGCACGTCCGCCTCCGGACGGGCCGGGCCCGGTCGCTTGTCGTCGGATCAGGACTGCTCCGGGACAGGCGACCGGGCCCTACCCGGCGCAAGGCTTCGCGTGCACGTATTACGAGCCGGGCGGAAGTTGCTTCTTCTCGGCATAATAGGCATAGGCAAAGCCGCCGTTCTCCGAACCGGTAACGTTCGCCTCGAAACTGAGAGCGCGACCTTCGGACACGTCCACGCTCCGCTGGAAGATAGACCCGTCACACGTCTGGGAACCGGCAGCCGACTGGCCCTGTTCGCCTCCCGCCGCAACCTTCAGCCTCACTTTGGCGCCGCCCGTGCAAGTGAACGCGAAAGTCACGCTCAGCACCTCATCGGGGGCACCGGGATGCGTGTTGCCGAATTGCGGCGCCAACCGGCCGGACCCGCTCCCGAGGGACTCCCTGGTGGTGAATGCCTTGTCCAGGACGGCCTTTGCCTCACCGTCGCCGGAAATGGCCGTGGCGGCCGGTGCGGACCCCGTCGGGCTCTTGCTCAGGGCGGGCGAACCGTCCCCCTCATCCGAACTGCACGCCACCACAAGGAGCAGGGCGGCAACCGGCAGAATCAGCCACACTCTCCGGTCCGATCCCCGCCCGTGCCTCATGAGTTCTGCCGTCCGATCGACAAGTCGCCCTTCCGCGGAGCCAGGACGACGAGGGTCTTCTTCTTGACATTACAGGGCGGAGCGATCCACGTCTTGACCGCTGTCAGCTTCCAGCCGACCTGTCCCAGCACGGCCCGATACCCCTTCGAGGTGGTGTTCGTGTCGGTGACGGTCTGAGTGCCGGTCCACGTCCACGAGTTGCTGATCTTGGTATCGACGCTGACTTTGGCCTTGGCGAGGATGGCCCCCGCCTCCGCTTCGGCACTCGCCCCGATGTCCCAGGTGAAGGTGTGGGTGCCGGTCACGGTCCAGGACACTGTCTGACGAGGCAGCAGCCAGGTCGACTGGGGCTTGCCCTTGTCGGGCATGAAGTACGGCGACCCCTTGACGGTGTACGTTGGCTTGTTGTTCACCTCGGGGCAGGCCATCACGGTCGCCTCCCCCTTCCCCGGCTTGGGCAGGGCTTCGGATTCCTCGTCACCCTCGAAGGCGAAGGTGATCGTGTCGCCGGCGCCCACGACACGTCCGTCGTCCAGGACGATTTCGGCGCCCTCGGCAGGACGAGGCTCCTCGACCTCCGCGGCGGCGCCCGCGCCAACCCCGGAAAGCAGTACTGCTCCGGCGACAATGAAAGGAATTCCCGTACGCATTATGGCGCGGCTCATCGGCCCCCCGTTTCGATGAAATATTGCGAGACGGCTCCTGGTCAGGGAGCCGAAGGCGCGTCACTTTGGCTGGTCTGCGCTCACATGACGTGCACACAGCATTCTTAATACCGCGGGACATGCACCCGCAATCGAAAGTGACGCAGGTCACTTCGGAATGGGGATTCACGTACCGGCTGGCTGCGGCAAGCTCAAGAAACCCTCAAACGGTGGGAAACGGAAGGGAATCTCTCACTTTCACGTCCGTGAAATGATCCGCCCGGAGAAATGAGCTGATTCCAACCTGCTGGCGATGTCCTTCAGTTGGTCGGCTCTGCGAACACGGCCTGGTGAATCTGCTCGGTGATGGTCATGCCGACCGAGTACGAGAGCCACCTGCCCCGCTGAGCGAGCCAGGCGACGAACTCGTGGGTGCCGCCTGCGGAGTCGGTACGGATCAGCGTCCGGCGTCCGCGCCGGTACTTCTTCGGCAGTTGGGCCAGGGCGAGTTGTGCGGTTGTGATGTGGTCGGCGGCGGTGTTGCTGCCTGCGTTGCCTGGCCTGAGCAGGCCGGCCACCGGTTCCCCGCTCCCGTCGCTTCCGTGATCGACGAACGCCATCAGAGGATGGTGTCCGAAGGTCTTCTTCCATGTCGCGGTGGCGTCCTGCTTCTCGGAGTGGGCCAGCACGAGCACCCCGTCCAGGTCCACGATCACCTGCCCCGCGGCGTCCGGGGCCGCGTTCTTGGCCACGTTCCAGACGTGCTCGCGGGCTTCGGCCCGCGCGGCCCGTATCGCGTGAAGGGCCTTCGGCCCAGCCGCGGCAAGGGTATCGACGAGGCGGGAGACGGTCGGGTCGGAGGCCACCGGCCCGAACACGGCCGGCTCGGCCCGCAGCATCCCGACATCCGCGAGGCAGTCCCCGCCCAGCGCGACCGCGAGGGCCACGTCCAGCAGTATCTTCCCCGGATCGTGCACCGCCCGCGGCCGTCGCCACGGCGCAAGCGCCGTCGATATCGCCTGGTCCAGCCCAGCCTTGCGGACGGCCTCGACCAGCACCACGGCTCCGGCCTGGGACACCATCCCGTGGCCACCGCCCTCGACGCGGACGCGTGGATAGGACCCGATACGCTTCTTCACCTGGGAAGTGCCTCCGACGGTGGCAGGAACAAGGACCTCGACAATCCTTATTCTTGCTGGTCAGAGGCACTTTTCGCTTGCCTGATCACCCGTCGGACAGCTCACTTCATGAAAGCGCGAGGCTAGACCGAGGAGCACGTCAAACCCACAAGACGATCTGGGCGTTGCGAGGGACAATGGCATCACGGCCCTCACACGGGCGCAAAAGCGAGGCGGCGGGATCCGGGCCATGGACGAGAACGAGCCGGACGTCATTTCCTTCCGTGCGGGCCCCTGGTCGGGGCCGGGCCGGAGGTGGCGGGTGGCTGTCAGAGCCTTGGGGCAGAGCGAACGAAGCGCGGGGTGGTACCTCCCCAATATTCCTGGGGAGGTACCACCCCGCATGATGGGGCGGCTAAGCCGTCGATCATGCCGACGCGTAGGCCACGAAGGAGGTCCAGGCGCCAGCCGGGACGACGAGGGCGGGGCCCTGCTTGTCCTTTGAGTCGCGGATGCCGACCTGAGCGGTGAGATCCGCAATCTCGACGCACGACCCGCCGGAGTCGTTGCTGTAAGAGGACTTGAACCAGGCGGACTCTTCGGCCACATCAGGGGCCATGATGTTTGTATTGATGGCTACTTCCATTCTCGTGCTAGTTGTTGCAGGAACCCGGCTGTACGAGCCGGCGGCAGGGCGCTGTCACGCATGGCGTCGAAGCGGCGGATGTTCCTCTGTACCTCCCGCCGCTCGTCCGTGACGCTGATCGTGTTCCACATGTCGACCTGCACGACTGGGTCGAGGGCTTCGGAGAAGTCGAGAATCGCGAAGTTGCCCTCCGAGCGGTACGTCACGACATCATGCGGCAGGACCTGGATGGTCACGTTCTCGAGTTCGCCGAGCGCGACGATCTCCTCGAACTGCTCATCCATGACCTCCGGGCCGCCGACCATGCGCCTGACTGCCGTCTCGTCCATGATGACGCGTAGTTCCAGAGGGTCATTGGAGCGGGTGATCAGCTCCTTCCGCTCAAGTCGGAGCCGGACGTTCTGGTCGATGTACTCGGTCGTGGTTTCATCCACAGGCTTGGCGATCTGGTACAGGGCCCGTGCGTAGGCCTCGGTCTGAAGCAGGCCGAAGGCGAAGTTGGGCTGAAAGGCCCGCATCGTTGTGGCGTCCTGCTCCAAGCCGCGGTACGTCGGCATCTTCGACGGCATGAACGCCTTGTACGGCGTCCACGGCTCCTTGCTCAGGGACTCACGGTGCAGTTGGAGCAGAGTCTCCCGGTCCTCCCGCGGGAGGACCGGGTCCAGGAAGTCGATGAGCGCTTCAAGGTCACCCACACGAGGAAGGTCGTTCTCGCCTATTTCCACACGCGCCAGCTTGGTGTGCGAGAACCCCAGCTCCTTGGCGACTTCCTGGAGCGTCAGGTCTCTCTTCTCACGGAGCTTTCGCAGCTCCTTGCCAAGCTCTCTGCGCCGGAACGTCGCTCCGCGCTTCGCTGCCACCTGCCCGTCCTCTCCCTGTCTCTGTTGGTGCTCAACAAGCACTGTGACCGGTACCGGCGTGGGTCGTGCACCCGAGTGTGCCACCCACTGCCACCTCTGGAACAAGCCCTGTTAGTGATTGGGCATGTGCCAATTCTGTTGCTCTTGTCGGTGCGCTTGCACAGTAACTCTCACATGCGCAACGGTAGTTGAACCAGCCTGAAGCGGACGTGTTGTTCCGAACCAGCCCCCAGGGTGGAGATGGTTCGCCTGCGTGCGCCCTGATCGCGGAGGCGTGGCTCATGACTTTCACCGCACAGAGCGAGCCGGACGAGGCTGTCCGATGCGGTGAGGCCGCGGAGGCCGGCCAGGACGGCTCGCTCACCGGATGGGATGTATGTATCGAGCGCGATTCCGAGGACTGCGTAGGCCTGTCGGAGGAACAGCGCCGCTGGCCGGCTCTGCTTCGCCGCATCGCCGCTGAACACCTTGCGAAGTGGCGCCTCGCCGATATGGAAGGCGACGTGTCACTCGTCCTGACCGAGCTGGTCACGAACGCGTTTCGCTACGGCGCAGGGCCAACGATCGGTGTTCGCTGCCGACGGCTGACCGCCCACATCCGCATCGAAGTGGACGACGGCTCGCCCAAGCCGCCATGCCCGCGCCAGGCCGGGGCCGAAGAAGAGAGTGGCCGGGGCATGTGGATCGTGGCTGCCGTGGCGGACCGATGGGGGGTCAGCGACGACGGCTGCTGCACCTGGTGCACCGTGACGATTCCGGACGAGGAGAAAGCATCGTGACGTCTATGCCGCAGACGGCAGAGGACTGGAGCGAGCTGGCCGAGCTCGTGCGCAGGTTCCGAGCCGTGGCACTCCTGCCGACGATCAGACCGTTGGGAAAGCACTACGACGTGGTGATCACTGCGGCCGGCGAAGACGGTGCGCGGTTGCTCAGCATCATGGACCAACGGCCGGGTGGCTGCGGGCCCGTCATCGCCGAGGAAGGCCGACCGTGGATGTACTGGGTCGTTCCGCCCCGGACCAGCCGGCGTTGGGGCAATCCCTATGGGCAGTGTATGACTGCGCCTTGGCGGATGCCCTTTCCTCCGATGAGTCATGAGGGTCCCCCCTGGGCCGGCACTGGCTGCGCCGTTTCAGTACCGGCAAACGGGTGTGCCCCGATCACCTGGCCATGGCCCTCAACGGGGTCCAGCCGGACCTGTCACCGAACGAAGCACTTGCCGTTCTCTTGGGTGTCTCGCCGTGACCGGCCTTCCTTCGATCCGCGTGGCTCTCGCGGATGAGCGTCCCAGTGGTCCGCAGGAGCTACGGGCATCCAGTCGTCCTGGGGCCGCCCATCCTTCCCATACTCCGACTTGAAGGGGAATCACGTGCATCGGCTGATCGTGTCTCCGTTCCTTGGCGACTACCTTGTCTTATGCCCTGGCGACTCCAAGGGCCTCAAGGTGCCGGGGCACCGCTACATCGAGCTTCACCAAGCCGCGGCAGACGGCGCCCGAGTCCCGGCGTGGCTGTGCGGGCCTGTGCATCGTCAGTGGGGTCTCGATCTCCAGGACCAGAACGCCGGCACGGCGCTCCTCGTACGCGATGAACCGCCGTACGAATACGGGCGCGCCTCCTACGAGGTCAACATGGCGTGTAACTGGGAATGCCCCCACTGCTACCTCGGCCTGAAGGAAGACGCCGGAATGGCGTGGGCCGATCGCGAGAGAGTTCTTCACCTGCTGCGCGACGCCGGCGTTCTGTGGCTTCAGATCACTGGGGGCGAGCCCACCATCGATCGCCAGTTCCCCGCCGTGTACTCCCTGGCCTACGAGCTCGGCATGATGATCGAAGTCCTCACCAACGGCTCCCGGCTGCACAATCCGCTCATCCTGAGCCTTCTCACAGAACGCCGCCCCTACCGGCTCACCCTCAGCCTGTACGGCGCGACGGAGGCGAGCTACGACCGGCTCACTCAGCGCCGTGGTGCCTGGAAGTCCTTCCGTCGCGGCGTCGAAGCCGCCCTCGAAGTCGACCTGCCCGTCGAGTTCAGCGTCATCGTGACCCGCGACAACGAGCACGAGATCGACGCCATGTACGCCCTCGCGAAGTCCTACGGTGTCCGGACCCGTGAGTACGACCACATGACGCCCACCTACTTCGGCAGCGGCGAGACGCTGTCCACGCAGGCCCTCACCCGAGGAAGCCGGCGCGGTGTCTTCACCGGCTGCGACGCCGGCCATACCTCCCTGCATGTGGACCCGCTCGGTATGGCCAGCATCTGCAAGGTTGCCCGCGACAAACAGATCCCCCTTCTCACGGAGGGACTCGCCGGGCTCTCTCAGCTCGGAGGAATCGCCGACAGGGCCCTGCTGAGGCAAGGAGGGTGCAGTGGCTGCCGGCTCAGCGAGCAGTGCGGCACCTGTATGCCCCTCGCCCAGCGCTACCGCCAGGCCGGCGCTCCTCTGGGGTCCTACTGCCAACACGCACCGAAGGAGGTGACAACGCCATGAGCGCCACCGTTGAGATCAACACGCAGGCCACAGACGACGAGATCGAGGTCGTCGAGGACCTGGACGCGATCGCAGGCACCGACGTGATGCTCGGTTGCGGCAACGACAACCCGTTCTAACGGGCCGTCACACAGGTTCGGGGGCCGTCCTCTGCGGCAGCCCCCGGACCGCCCTCACCCCGCTCGGAGAAGGGAATCCCTTGACCGACGATCCACCCGTCCATCCGCACAAGACACTCACCGCGCCAGACGGCCGGCAGGTCGATATCGACATCGCGATGGTCCCTCTCATCGAACGCTTGTGGCAGATGGGACTGGCGACCACCGCGTGCTGTCAGAACGTCGGCCAAGCGACCATTGCGGTGCGCGACCAGAAAGGCATCACGGGCCCGTATCGTGGTGATGACTTCATCGCCTACCACTACGGCTGGGCGCTGCTGAAGATGCCGCGTACCGACGCCATACGGCTCGTCGACATGCTGGCGCGCGTGCCCGCGCTCACCGAGTTCATCGAGCAGCGCTGGAAGGCGGCGAGCTGGCGCATGAACGTCCCCCTCGTCCACGAGACGGGCACAACGGATCTTGCTGAGGACGCACTGCTGCACTTCCCCAGTGACCAGATCTCGGCGATTAGCCAGGCTCTCGCGTGCATCACTGGTGAGGAGTGACCAGACTCGCGAGGCGCGCCGACGGGCTGCCCCGTCGGCGCGCTGCCGTCTACATGTGCCGCGCGCGAGTGTTCGCACTCGGTGTCAAGCTGTGTCGACCTGCTGCGAGCCGGAGGCCGTGCTCCTCCTGGCTGCTCACACCACACCGATCCAGGCATCCGCACCGAAGGTCCCCTTGACGTCGGAGGCGACGGACGCGGGGTCGACGAGGAAACCCAGCTCGTACACCACGGTCTTGTCGGGGGTCTGTACCCGCAGCCGAACGGGGCTCTCGCCCTTGTGCGCGCTGAGAATGCGCTTGAGCTCCTTCACGGTCGGCTCGTTGATCTTGTGGGAGCGCAGATGCAGCTGAACGGGGGGCCTCCCGCCGTGCTCAGCGGACGATACGTCCAGCTCCTGCACCTCGCTGCCGATGATGTTCATCGTGCCGTCCCGGTCCTGGACACGGCCGCTGACGGAGACAACTGAGTCCGGGATGAGCGCGTGCCCCACGAGCTGGTAGGTGGCGGGGAAGAAGCACACCTCGATCGACGCATCTCGGTCGGCGAGCGTAATCGCTGCCCAGGCGTTGCCTTGCTTGGTCACCTTCCGGTCGACGTTGGTGATCAGGCCCGCGATCTTGGCAGGGCCTTCCTGCCCGGAGACCAGGATGTCCGTGATGGTGGTGTCGCGGTTGCGGGTGAGGATGTGCTCCGTGCCGTCGAGCGGGTGAGCTGAGACGTACAGACCCAGCATCTCGCGCTCGGTGGCGAGGAGTTGCTTGCGCGGCCACTCGTCTTCGCCGATGGGGAAATCGAGGCCGAAAGCCGGGGTGTCGTCTTCGGCGTCGCCGCCCAGTCCGGCGAACAGGTCGTCCTGGCCGTAGGCTTCGGCCTTCTTCACCGGAATGATCGCGTCGATCGCCGGCTCGTGAGCGGCCGAGAGACCCTTGCGGCTGTGACCGAGGGAGTCGAACGCGCCCGCCTTGACCAGGGACTCCACGGCCCTCTTATTCAGTGCACCGATCTCCGCCTTGTCGAGGAAGTCGGCGAAGGACGTGAACTTCCCCTTGGACTTGCGGGTCTGGACGATGGACTCGATGACACCTTCGCCGACATTGCGCACGGACTGTAGGCCGAATCGCACGTCTTCGCCGACGGCGGTGAACTCTGCGACGGACTCGTTCACGTCCGGCTGGAGCACTGTGACACCCTGCTTGCGGGCGTCGGCAAGGTAGATGGCGGCCTTGTCCTTGTCGTCTCCGACTGAGGTCAGCAGCGCGGCCATGTACTCGGCCGGGTAATTGGCCTTGAGGTAGGCCGTCCAGAACGAGACGAGGCCGTAGCCGGCCGTGTGGGACTTGTTGAACGCGTAGCCCGAGAACGGGAGCATCACGTCCCACAAGGCCTTGATGGACTCCTCGGAGTATCCGTTGTCCCTCATGCCGCCGTGGAACTTCTCCCACTCGGCGGCCAGCACCTCGGGCTTTTTCTTACCCATCGCGCGGCGCAGCAGGTCGGCGCCGCCAAGGGTGTACCCAGCAAGCTGCCGGGCGATGGCCATGATTTGCTCTTGGTAGATCAGCAGATGGAACGTGTTGCCCAGGATCGGTTCCAGAGCATCTTGAAGCTCCGGGTGGATCGGGGCGATCTCCTGGCGGCCCGTCTTGCGATGCGCGTAGTTGGTGTGCGCGTTCGCCGCCATCGGGCCGGGCCGGTACAGGGCGAGTGCGGCCGCGATGTCCTCGAACCGGCTCGGTTCCATCTGCTTGAGCAGGGTGCGCATGCCGGCGCCGTCGAGCTGGAAGACACCGAAGGTGTCGCCGCGGGCGAGGAGCTGGTAGGTCTTCGCGTCGTCGAGCGGGATCGTCTCGGTCGACAGGTCGACGCCGCGGTTCTCCCGCGCGTTCTGGATGGCCTGGTCGATGACGCCCAGGTTCCGCAGACCCAGGAAGTCCATCTTGACCAGGCCCATGGCCTCACAGGACGGGTAGTCGAAGCCGGTGATCTTGACGCCGTCGCGGGCCCGCATGTGCAGCGGGATGCGGTCGGTGAGTTTGGTCTTGGACAGGATGACCGCGGCGGCGTGCACGCCAGTGTTGCGGATCAGGCCCTCGACGCCCCGCGCGCCGTCGACGACCTTCCGCACGTCCGGCTCGTTCTCGTACAGGGCCCGGATCTCTCCGGCCTCCCCGTAGCGAGGATGCTCGGGGTCGAAGATGCCGCTGATCGGGATGGACTTGCCCATCACGTCCGGCGGCAGGGCCTTGGTGATGCGCTCGCCATGCGCGAAGGGGTAGCCGAGGAGCCGCGAGGTGTCCTTGATCGCGTTCTTGGCCTTGAGCTTGCCGAATGTGTTCACCATGGCGGTGTACTCATCGCCGTACTTCTCCGTGACGTAGCGGACCATCTGGTCGCGCTTGCGGTCGTCGAAGTCAAGGTCGACATCTGGCGGGTTGATGCGCTCAGGGTTGAGGAACCGCTCGAACAGCAGACCGTGCTCCAGCGGGCACAGCTCCGTGATGCGAGTGGCGTAGGCGACGATGGAACCGGTCGCCGACCCACGGCCCGGCCCGACCGGGATCTTGTTGTCGCGGGCGTACTTACAAATGTCAGCGACGACGAGGAAGTACGAGGAGAAGCCCATCGGACCGATGACCTTCATCTCGGTCTCGAACCGCTCCATCACCGGGTCCGGGATGGGGGAGCCGTAGCGCATCTCCAGGCCCTTGATGACCTCACGCCGAAGCCAGGACTCCTGGGTCTCACCCTCGGGCACGTCCGGGAACTGCGGCATCTCGTCGACCTCATCGAAGACCTCGTCATAGGACTCGATGCGCTCGGCGATCAATAGGGTGTTGTCGCAGGCCTCCGGCAGCTCACGGAACAGCTCCCGCATCTGCTCCGCGGT
This sequence comes from Streptomyces sp. NPDC048389, assembly GCF_040706335.1. Lineage (NCBI taxonomy): Bacteria > Bacillati > Actinomycetota > Actinomycetes > Kitasatosporales > Streptomycetaceae > Streptomyces > Streptomyces sp. NPDC048389. The sequence goes on from NZ_JBEZKP010000040.1 coordinate 45,202, forward strand.
CTTGAGGTAGTAGCCGCTGCCCTGGAACCTGAAGCGGCCCGGGTCGTCCTTGTTCTTGCCGACTCCGATGCACAGCAGGTTGTCGTGCGCGTCGGCGTGCTCTTCCAGCACGTAGTGGGCGTCATTCGTGGCCAGCAGCGGGATGCTGAGATCCTTGGCCAGCCGCAGCAGCCCGTCGCGTACGTCCCGCTCGATGCTCAGGCCGTGGTCCATCAGTTCCAGGAAGTAGTTCTCCTTCCCGAAGATGTCCTGATAGGCGGACGCGACCTCCCGGGCCTCGTCGTACTGGTTCAGACGCAGCCGCGTCTGAATGGCGCCGGACGGACAGCCGGTCGTGGCGATGATCCCGCGGGAGTGCTCGGAAATCAGCTCCATGTCCATACGTGGCTTGCCGGCCGGGAACTGACCCGTGTAGCTCGCCTCGGTCGACAGATAGAACAGGTTCCGCAGTCCCTCGACGTTCTGTGCCCACATCGTCATGTGCGTGAACCGGCCGCCGCCGGAGACGTCCTTCGAGCCTTCGCCATCGTCGGACATGGCCCGCTGCCCGCCGGGGCCCCAGAACTCCTGCTTCCGATTCCGGCGCGAGGACGGAGCGACGTACGCCTCGATCCCGATGATCGGCTTGACGCTCCCGAAGCCCTTGGCCACCTGCTGGAACTCGTAGGCGCCGAACATGTTGCCGTGGTCGCTCATGGCGATGGCAGGCATGCCCTGGCGCTCGACCTCCGCGAACATCGGCTTGAGGCGCTGAGCGCCGTCGAGCATCGAGTATTCGGTGTGATTGTGCAGGTGAACAAAGCTGTCGGCCACCGGGCAGCACCTCCGGGGTAGATCGAGGGGAAGGCTCCACCCTATCTCCGAAGCGGCTCCCGGACGCGCGAAACGGTGACCTTGAGGTATCACTCAAAGTAGCTTGGCGGGGCGCCCTGTGATCCCCATAGCTTTCGGCGCGGACCGCGTACCGTCCCGCCCGCAGAAGGGGCGCTCCCGTCGTCACGGGAGCGCCCCTTCTGGCGTTACGCGTCATGCGTCAAGGCAGTCCGGTCAGTTGTGGCCGAAGCGCTTCTGACGGCCCTTGTGGGCCACGTCGGACGGAGTGACCGACTGCGAACGCTGCTCGGCCTGCGCTTCCATCGAGGAGCTGCGGGCCTGCTCGGTGCCGCGCTCCGCGGCAGATGACTTGTTCTGACTGCGTTCCTGCTTCTTGTTCTTGGCCATGGGATGCCTCCTGTGGGGTCGAGGGCCTGCCCTGAGGTGGGCCGCGACCAGACTCACATAAGCATATATCCAGCGCATTTTGGATCATCGCGGACCGTAATCACCCCTCGATACCGGGGGCGGGGGCGCGATCCGCCACGCCGATGATCGAGTTCCGGCCGTTAACCCTCCCGGGGTCGGGCAGACTCGAAGGAAAGCCGGAACAATCCCCGATCCGAAGCACCGTTGAGCTCGCGAAAGAGGGTGGTACGCGTGGACCGCTGCGTCGTCCTGGTGGACGCCGGCTATCTGCTGGGCGCTGCCGCCAGCCTGCTCGCCGGCGAACCCGCCCGATCGCGGATCACCGTCGACCACGCCGCCCTCATCCAGGGCCTGCGCGAACTCGCGGAAGCCGACACCGAGCGGCCCCTGCTCCGTATCTACTGGTTCGACGGCGCTCCCGACCGCGTGCCCCAGCCCGAGCACCGGCGGCTGCGCGTGATGCCCCGGGTGACCGTCCGGCTCGGTGCTCTGACCCGCAGCGACGGCCGCTGGGCGCAGAAGGGCGTCGACGCGGCGATGCACGCGGAACTCACCGAACTGGCCAGGAACCGTGCCTGCTCCGACGTGGTGCTGGTGACCGGCGACGGTGATCTGCTGCCCGGACTGATGTCGGCCAAGGAGCACGGCGTCGCCGTGCACCTGTGGGCCGTGCAGGCCGCGGACGGCGACTACAACCAGTCCGAGGACCTCGTCGCGGAGGCCGACGAGCGCCGGGTGCTCGACCGGGTGTGGATCACCCGCGCCGTACGGGCCAAGGAACTCGCCGGCGTCTGCCCGCCTCCGCCGGTGCCCCGGCCCGAGATCGCGGCCATCCTGTCGGCGCCCCTGCCGGAGTCCGCCCTCGCCGCGGCCGCCGAGCGCGCCGAGGACGCCCTGCGCAACGGCGCCCGCACGGCCACCCCCACGGACAACGGCACGGAGCCCGCGCCCGCCCCCGCCAAGGGCGTGCCCACCCCCAAGGACCTCGCCGGACTGCGCGCCCCCGGCCAGCAGCCCGCCCCGCCCACCGCGCCCACCGCGGCCCACCCGTCGAACGCCACCCTGCGCTGGTCCTCCGACAAGGGGTGGATCGAGCGGCCCGGCGGCGGAACGGTCGGTGAGCCGCCGGAGACCGCGTCCCTGCCGACCCTGGCCCAGCTCACCAGCGCCGAACAGCGCTGGGCCGACCGCGAGGAGGACATCACCACCGTCGGCGGCGACCCGTTCGAGGTCGGCCAGGTCTTCGCGCGGCGCTGGATGGAGCGGCTGCCGGAGAACGGACATGTCCAGAAACTGTCCACCCTGTACCCGCGCATCCCGCACCGCATCGACGGCGAACTGCTCCGCTACGCCGCCCGTTTCGGTCTCCTCGCGCACAAGGACGACCAGATCGACGAGCACGACCGGTACGCGATCCGGGCGGGATTCTGGCGCGAGATCGACGTACGGACCGCCGCCGAGCACGGCCCGACGAGCGAGCACCCGGGGCCCGAGGGCATCCGGGGCGGACGGACTCCGTAGCCTCGGAGCGCATGCGCGGGGTTCACCAAGCTGCACGCAAGCTCGACGTGCTCGTGGAGCGGTCCGACCACACCGAGCGGCGACTGTCCGCAGCAGAGAAGGAGACGGCCAGGCTCGCAGCGAGGACGAGCGCCCTCGAGCGCCGCGTCCGGCTTCGCGGCCTCGCCCTGTAGGGGGTGTCGTGAACGACTCGACCTCAACTGATCAGCCCGTGGAGCGTCGGGTCGACATGACTGCCCGCGACGTCGCCCTTCTCGTGGACGGGATGCCCTCGAGTCCCGGGACCCACCGCCGGAGGTGCAGATGGCCACGAGGTCGTCGATCGTGATGTGGGTGTACAGGATCTCGAGCTGCTCGCCGTCGATACGGCCCGCTTTGAGGTTCCATGAGCACGAGGTGTCGAAGCCGCTGGGGCGATCGCGTTTGTGTCGAACATGACGCGTCTCATGGCCGGAAACGACACGGCGGTACTGACCATGAGCCCAAAAAGGTCGTGATCTGAACTTCGTCGGCCTGTCGAGAGGAGTCCGAACTCCCGTTCACGTCGGGAGGGAACATTCGGCGTGCGCCCACCCACATGCAGATGGTCCCACCGCTCGTGCGGCGGGGTCATCTGCGTGTACCGGTCCTGCGGGCGGCGGTACGGTTCTGGTGTCGAGTCAGAACGGAGTCCGTATGCATGCTCTGCCACATGACCGCACCGGCGCGCGCATCAAGAGGTTGCGCCTTGAGCGGCATCTCACGCAGCGTGCTCTCGCCGACCTGTCGCAGGTCCCGTACAGCACGCTCACGAAGACGGAACAGGGCGTCATCCCGGCCAGTCCGCACCTGATCGCCAAGTTGGCCCGGGCGCTGCGAGTCGAGGTCGCCACGATCACCGGCCAGCCGTACGTGACCGAGCTGCGCGCTGACGAACTGGATGTTCTGATACAGCCCATCCGCGAGTCCCTGGACGTCTACGACCTCGGGTCGGATCCCGACGTGAAGCCGCGTCCGTACCGGCTGCTCCACGACGACGCCGAAGCAATGCTGGTCGCCGTACGAGCCGGAGAGATCAAGCAGACCGCCGGCCAGCTTCCGGCTCTGATCGTTGAGGCGACCACGGCGGCCCACACCGCGGGCACCACCGAGGGATGGTTGCTCCTGGCCAGCACGTACCGGACGGCCTACGACGTTGCCTCCAAGCTCGGCTTCTCCGACCTCGCCACGATCGCCCTGTCCCGAATGGAGTGGGCGGCGCAGCGCGGGTCGGACGCGGTGGTCGGAGGCATGTATCGCTATATGCGGGCGCTCACGTATCTGCGCGCCGGGCAGTACCGGACGGGGGACCGTCTCATCCGCATGGGGCTGAACATCCTCGAGCAGGCGGACGGCGGCCGTCGGCGGGACGTCCTCACCGGGCAGCTGCACCTGGGCGCCGCGGTGATGTCCGGCCGTGCGCAGGACAAGGCCCGCGCCGAGGGCCACCTCGCAGAGGCGGAGAGGTTCGCAGGCGTCACCGGCGAAGCGGTTGACGTGCACTGGCTCGCCTTCGGGCCGACCAATGTCAAGGTCCACAGGGTCAGCGTGCTGGCAGAGCTCGATCAGTACGACGACGCCGCCAGGGCAGGTCACGGGCTGACCATCCCCAAGGACTGGCCCGCGTCCAGGCGATCCCACCACTACGCGGAGGTCGCTCGCGCGCAGATGTGGACGGGCCAGCTGGATACGGCGTTCGCGAATCTGCTGCGCGCTCGCAAGGCGGCACCCCAGCAGGCGAGGTACCACCAGACTGTCCGCGAAACGTACGCAGGGCTGGAGGCGGCGAAGCGCCAACTGCCCGACAGCTTCCTCTCGTACGGTTCCTGGCTGGGAGTCTGACTGACTGCCAATCTCTGGCCCCGACTATCAACATGCCGTGATAGTCGGGGCCTTCCCATGGGCGCAGCATGTCATCAGCCACCGGCAAGGAGGCCGGATACGGCAGTACCCCGGCGACCGCTCGAACGGTCCCGGGGCATGGCCAACGCTTACGAGGAGCGTCGACATGCAGCAACGTACAACGCCACAGACACCCGCCGCGACAACCGGCCGGGATCCACGGCCGGTTGACATCGCCACGATGCGCGAGACGGTGCGCCGTCTGTACGCGTACGGCGTGACCGAATCGTCCCCGCTCGAGGATCTCGACGACATCACCGAGGCCCTGCGCGGCCACGTGCGGCTCATGGTCCCGGAGCTGCGGGCCCTGGTCCGCTCGCAGCCGGCCGGTGACGTCACCGCCCAGATCGCGGAGGTCGGGGCGGACGAGGCGTGGCGCCGGCTGAACACCACGCCCGGCTTCGGCCCCGACGCCGCCTACCGCCGGGCCCGGAAGCTCGCGATGTCCGTCCAGTCGCTCTGCGACCACTACGAGACGCTCAACCCGCCGGCTCACTGAGTCACTGCTCCACACCCATGGCGACCGAATCGGGTCAAGGGTCGCACCCCCAGACGCTCGCCCCGGCCGGTGGACCGGAAACCCCGGCCGGGGCGAGCTCCCCGCTCGGACCGGTTCCGGTCAGGACCGTGTCCGCAGCGGGACCGTCGGCCCCCCGGTCCAGTCCCCCCAGGACTGTGACCGGGGCGGGCTTCTTCACCTCACCAACCCATCTGAAAGGAGCTCAACACCCATGACCACAGCCGTCCGTCCCGCGCCGCTCGAGGCCGCGGCCGCAGGGATCCTCTCGGTCGAATGCGAACTCACCGGCAACTGCCGGCTCGAGTGCTCGCACTGCTGCACCCTGTCCGGGCCGAAGGTCTCCCACGGAGCGATGACCCTCGCCGACTGGCAGCGGGTCGTCGACTCCAACCTGACCCACGTCCGGCCCGCGATGTGGGCGGCGTTCGAGCAGTACGGCGTGCGGCTGGCCACCAGCTACTACAGCGACCGGCCGTAGGAGCACGACCGGATCACCCGTGGCCGCGGCAGCCACGCCAGGACCCGCCGCAACATCGTGGAGGCCCTTGGGCGCGGCATCCGCCTGCGCGTCGGCATCGTCCACGTCGACGACGGGCAGCGCGTCGACCAGGCCGAAGCGGAACTCCGCTCGCTCGGCATCACGGACATCCGCATCGACCGCGCCCGCGGGGTCGGACGCGCGGCCGCCGGCTCCGACACCATCCCGAACGTGAGCGAACTGTGCGGCCGCTGCTTCCACAACCGTCTCGCCGTCTCCCCGGACGGCGACGTGTACGGCTGCGTCCTGTCCCGCTTCCTGCCGACCGGGAACGTCCGCCACAAATGCCTGGCCGACATCGTCCGCAGCGAGCAGTTCGTCCAGGCCCGTTCGCGGATCCCCGACGCAGGCGCCGCCTGCACGCCGGACGACTCGAGCGACTGCAATCCGGCCAGGACCCCCGCCTGCAACCCCAAGTACTTGAGGAGGACACGTGCACTGGAAGCCTCACGCCGCTGCCCTGGCCGACGGCGTCACACATGCCGCGTCCCGCTGGCGACCGCTGGTCGCCGCCGTGCCGCGTCACAGGTTCGTGCCCCGCTGGTGGCAGCGCGCCGACGACGGCTGGCAGCTCCACGACGGGCCCACCGACCACGACCGGTGGGCCGCCGCGGCCTACGCCGACCGGTCGGTCATCACCCGCGTCGGCCCTCTCCACGCAGAGCTGGCCGCCCGCGGCGACCAACCGCAGGGCAGCCCCACATCGTCCGCGACCCTGCCGAGCCTGATCGTGCGCATGTTCCAGCACGCCCGCATCGCCGACGGGAATCACCTCCTCGACGTCGGGACCGGCTCCGGCTACGGAACCGCCCTGGCCACGCTGCGCCTGGGCGAAGAATCCGTCACGAGCATGGACGTCGACCCCTACCTCGTGGACGCTGCCGCGTACCGCCTGGACGAGATCGGCCTTCGACCGAGGCTCGAGGCCCTCGACGCGACCGGCCCCCTGCCCGGCATGTACGACCGCATCGTGGCCACCGTCGGAGTACGTCCCGTGCCCGCCGGCTGGCTCGAGGCCCTGGTGCCCGGCGGCCGTCTGGTCACCACCCTCAGCGGCACGACGCTCATCGTCACCGCCGAGAAGCAGGACGACGGCTCCGCGGTGGGGCAGGTCGAGTGGGACCGTGCCGGTTTCATGCAGGCCCGAGCAGGCGACGACTACGCCGACACGCTCCCGGCCGGGCTGCTCGAGGCCGCCCGGAACGGTGCGGGTGGGGCGGTCACGCAGGGCGAGTACCCGGTCCTGGACATCCAGGAGGCGTGGGATGTGGCCTCGATGCTCGACATCGACGCCCCCGGCACCGTCTACGGGTACGAGGCCGACGCTGACGAGTGCACGACGTGGCTCGCGCACCCGGACGGCTCATGGGCCCGGGCCACCAGCCACGGAGGGCAGCCGCCGCTCGTGCACCAGAGCGGCCCGCAAGGACTGTGGGACGTCCTCGACCGCATCCGGTCGTACTGGCTCCAGCACGGCGAACTCCCGCTACGAGGCGCCCATGTCCTGATCACCCCGGACGGGGAGACACGGCTTGCTCGCGGAGGCTGGCGCGCCGTCCTCTGACCGATCCGGAGCGGCAGCAGTCGCGCCGGTCGTCCGATCGACCTGTGCGCCCGTCCGACGGTGGTCCGGAAACCCTGGCAGGGCCGTCTCCACGCGGCGGAATCCCACTGCCGTCTCACACGTGTCTCATGTACTGCGTGGGAAGCGGCGGCCCAGGTCCCTATGAGCTGGACTCCATGGACCGGGTGGCCGTGCGGGGGCCGGCTTGGACGGCCACTATGCTCGTACCTCGTGAGTACGGTGTGCGTGGTGCGGGACCTGGTCAAGACGTACCCCGCCGCGCGCGGCAGGAGGGGCACGCCCGGGACACCCGAGGTGCGTGCCACCGACGGGATCAGCCTCGACGTGCGGCGTGGCGAGATCTTCGGCCTGCTCGGACCCAACGGGGCGGGCAAGTCGACCCTGGTCCGGCAGCTCACCGGGCTGATGCGCCCCGACTCGGGCAGCGTCCGCGTCCTCGGCCACGACCTCGTACGCCACCCGGAGCGCGCCGCCCGGCTCGTCGGCTACCTCGGTCAGGAGTCCACCGCGCTCGACGAGCTGACCGTCGCGCTCGCCGCGGAGACCACCGGGCGGCTGCGAGGACTGACCGCACGTGACGCGCGCGCCGCGCGGGACGCCGTCCTCGAGGAGCTGGGCCTCACCGGCCTCGCGGGCCGCCCCCTCAAGAAGCTGTCCGGCGGCCAGCGACGGCTCGCCTGCTTCGCCGCGACCCTCGTGGGGAAGCGGTCCGTGCTGGTGCTCGACGAGCCCACCACCGGGATGGACCCCGTCGCACGGCGCGCCGTCTGGGCCGCCGTCGACCGGCGCCGTGCCGACCACGGCGCGACCGTGCTGCTCGTCACCCACAACGTCATCGAGGCGGAGACCGTCCTCGACCGGGTCGCCGTCCTCGAGCGCGGCCGGGTCATCGCCTGCGACAGCCCGTCCGGGCTGAAGGAGAGCGTCGCCGGCGAGGTGCGCGTCGAGCTGGTGTGGCGCGACCGCGCCCCGCTCGACGTACCCGAGGTCGCCGCGCTCCGCGGCTTCGCGCAGGAGTCCGGGCGGCGCTGGGTCCTCAGACTCGGGCCGGAGGAGGCGCGGGCGGCCGTCGCCGCGGTGACCGGCGGAGCGGCCTTCGCGGCGCTCGACGACTTCACACTGGCCACGCCGAGCCTGGAGGACGTGTACTTGGCACTCGGAGGGAACACGACGAAGGGGCTGGTCAAGGCGTGAGCATCGTGTCCGCGGGATCCGCCCGGGCGGTGGCCGCGCGATCGGCGGTGGCGGCGGAGGAAACGCCCGCGGAGCTCGCCCCCCGGGCGCGGCTGCTGCCGGCGCTGGCCGCCGTGTACCGGGCGCAGCTGTCGCGGGCGCGGGTCGCCCGTATCCCGCTGCTGTTCGTGGCGACCTTCCAGTCCGTCGGGATCATGGTGCTGATGCGGGGCGTCGTCGACGGCGGAACGGAGGCGCGCGCGGTCGTCGCGGGAGCGAGCGTGCTCGTCGTCGCGTTCGTCGCGCTCAACCTGCTCGCCCAGTACTTCGGGCAGCTGCGCGCCGGCGGCGGCCTCGACCACTACGCGACGCTCCCCGTGCCACCCGCCGCCGTGGTTCTCGGCGCGGCGGCCGCGTACGCCTCCTTCACCGTGCCGGGCACGGTGGTGACGGCGGTCGCGGGCAGCATGCTCTTCCAGCTGCCGCTCACGCATCTGTGGGTGCTGGCCGCGGTGATCCCGCTGTCCGGTGCGGCCCTCGCCGGTCTCGGCGCGGCCCTGGGGCTGCTGGCACCGCGCCAGGAGCTGGCCACGCTGCTGGGGCAGCTGGGCATGTCGGCGGCGCTGCTTCTCGGTGTCCTGCCCGCCGACCGGCTGCCCGGGCCCGTCCCGTACCTCCGTGATCTGCTGCCGTCCACCTACGGGGTCGAGGCCATGGCCCGGACCTTCGACGCGCACCCCGACTGGGCCGCCGTCGGCTTCGATCTCGCGGTCTGCGCGGTGGTCGGGGTCGTCTCGCTGGCGGTCGCGACGTGGGCCTACCGGCGGGCTGCGGTCCGATGAGGCGCCGCCGGGGCGGGCCTGGCACGATGGCGGGGTGACCGCACCTCTGACGCCGCCGCACCAGCCCCACGAGCCCTCCTCGCAGAACAACCCCTGGCAGGCGCCGCCCGCCGGCCTGGGGCCGTCCTCGATGTACGCGCGACGGACCGCGGAGGACGAGGCCGCGGCGGCCGCGGAACTCCGCAGGGACCTGAGGGACTCCGCGCTGGTCCTGGTGGCCGTGACGCTCGCGGGCGTGGCCCTCGGTCTGCTGTGGCTGTGGCTGGCGCCGCGGGTGCCGCTGGTCTCCACCGCGGAGGGCGTCTTCCTCAAGGACACGGAGGGCGAGGAGGCGATCGGGGCGGACAGCACGTTCCTGCTGCTGGCGGTCGGTCTCGGCGCGCTGAGCGCGGCGGCGGTCTTCCTCTTCCGCAGGAACGGCGGTATCGCGCTGGTCGTCGCCCTGGCGGTCGGCGGGCTGCTCGCCTCTCTGCTGGGCTGGGGCATCGGTGTGTGGTTCGGCCCGCCACGGGATGTGGTGGCGCACGCGCGGGAGGTCGGCGAGGGGGTCACCTTCTACGCGTATCTGGAGCTGCGGGCGAAGGGGGTGCTGCTGGCGTGGCCGGTGACGGCGATGCTGGTGCATCTGGGGCTGACGGCGCTGTTCGGGCCCCGGGACCCGGAGCCGGACTCCGACTGGCCGGAGGCGCCGCCGACGCAGTGACGTTTCCCCGCATGGGCGGGCGCGGTGTGGGTCCGGCGGTGGGCTGCGTGTTGGCTGCGCGGTGCTTGTCCCCTGCCCGCGCCCTTCCCGTACCGGGCTCCGCCCGGACCCGTACCGCGCTTCGCGCGGTGTCCTCAACCGCCGGACGGGCTCCTTCAAAGCCCCGCCGGCGTTCGAGGCTACCCGCGGGCGATGGGGGAGAGTGTCGCCGACGTCAGGGAGACCAGGTCCGCGGGGGACAGCTCGACCTCCAGGCCGCGGCGCCCCGCCGACACGCACACCGTCTCGTGCCCCGACGCCGACACGTCGACGACCGTCGGCAGCCGCTTGCGCTGCCCCAGCGGGGAGATGCCGCCGCGGACGTAGCCGGTGGTCCGCTCCGCCGCCGCGGGGTCGGCCATCGCCGCCCGCTTGCCGCCGACCGCCGCCGCCAGGGCCTTGAGATCGAGCTGGCCCGCGACGGGGACGACCGCGACCGTCAGAGCGCCGTCGACGTCAGCGACGAGGGTCTTGAAGACCCGGTCGGGGGAGACACCGAGTGCCTCCGCGGCCTCCTCACCGTAGGAGGGGGACGACGGGTCGTGGTCGTAGGCGTGCAGGGTGAACGCCGTCCCCGCCGCCGTCAGGGCGACCGTCGCGGGCGTTCCGCCCGGCTGCTTCTTCGCCTTCTTCGTCGCGTTCTTCGCCAAGGCAGGAGCTCCTCGCGTCAGTTGGGGCTCGTCGGCCGCCATGTCAGGTCCACGGCCGGCAGCGACGGCAGATGTCGCAGCACGGCCGTCTCCGCCCGCAGCAGCGTCAGCTCCTCGCGCAGCCGCGTCGCCGTGTCCGGAGCCTGGAGCAGGCGCTGCTTGGCGGGGGTGTCGAGCACCGCGGCCGCGGCGACGAGGTAGGAGACGACCGACGGGTCGTCGGGCAGGTCCGCGCCCGTCGACAGGGACCGTTCCCGCGCTCCCGCCAGCCGCTTCTGGTAGCCGCGGAAGGCCCGCAGCACGCCTTCCGCCAAAGTCCTCGCGCCGTCGCCCTGTTCCTCGGGGAGTTCTTCCAGCTCCGCCGTCAGGAACGGGCCGCTCGCGTCGACGGACAGCAGCTTGACGCGGGTCGTGCCGGTGGCGAGCACCTCGAAGCTGCCGTCGCCGCGCTCACGGATGGTCGCCGCGTCGGCGATGCAGCCCACCCGGTGGAAGGCCTGGGCCGGGTCGGGACCGAAGCCGGCGGAGGGGCCGCGTTCCATGACGGCCGTCTGGTCGGGCATGCCGGGCGCGGCGGGTGCGACCTCGCGCCCGTCCCGGATGGCGACCACGGCGAAGCGCCGCGGTTCTTCCTCGTCCGTCTTCAGCAGCTCGCGCATCATGGCGCGATAACGCTCCTCGAAAACGTTCAGCGGCAGCACGAGGCCGGGGAACAGAACCGAGTTCAGCGGGAAGAGCGGCAGGCGAGCGGTGGTCACAGCGGTCAAGGGTAATGGCCGGACGGCCGGGCCGTTCGCTCACCCCGCGCCCGGCGCCGGCAGGGGCGTCCGACCGCGCCCGGCGGTGCACCCCGCCTACCGCCCCGTCGCCGTGGCCGGTCCTCTCCCCCCGTGGTCCGGCCGCCGCGCCCGGTGCGGCGCCCGCGCCGGCCGTGGAGGAAGCCGCGTCGCCGCCGCGACCTCCGCCCGTGCGCCGTCCCGTGTCCTGAGGAACCGGTCCAGCGGATCATCGGTGACCCACGACCACGGGAAGGACGTCGCGTACGGGCCGATCAGCCGGAACTGCGTCAGCGCCTCCTCCCAGCGCCCCCGCGCCATCAGCACGTACGCGAGCAGGTTCCGTACCTCGGCGGGCCACGGGTCGCCGGAAGCGTACTCGCGGGACAGCATGAGCCCGAGGTCCGCCGCCGCGTCGATCCGGTCGTCCTGCACGGACGTCCGGGCCGACCCACCGAGCAACTGGGCGCACGCCGCCCGCAGCGGCAGCGCCTGTACCAGTGAGCCGGGCAGGGCGTCCTCCGCGGCCTTCTCCGCGAAGTCGAAGGACTCGCGGTGCGAGCCGTACCACTGGGCGGAAAGGTACTTCAGTGCCGCCACATGGCACCCGTAGTGGTGCGACGAGCGGCGCACCGCCTGCTCCCACAGCGACTCGAACACCGTGTGCGCGGCGTGGGTGCCGCGTGCGTGGTCGAGCGCGATCCGCCAGGGCACGGGGTCGCCCGGCTCGGCCTCGGCCGCAGCGTTGATCAGCGGGGCCAGCTCTCGCAGCACTTCGGCGCGGGCGGGCGACTCCCAGGCCGCGCGGACCGCGAGCTCGGCCTTGACGACGAGGGCGTCCGCGTCGCGGGGGGAGGCGGCGAGCCAGCTGCCGAGCCATTCGTCCCGGTTGCGTGCGAAGGCCGCGAGCCGCACGACGTACCGGTCGCGGTTCTCCCATTCGGCCGATTCCCGTGTGGTCAGCAGCAGCTTCGCGGCCGGTTCGTACTCTCCGGCGGCGGCGGCGACCAGCACCGGGGCGAGCCTGTCGTCGGGGGCGTCGAGCAGTACGGCCCCTGCGGGAGTGAGGCCGTCGGCGAGCCGTGGCGCATGACGGATCGTGCGCGCGGTACGGATCAGGGCGCGAAGCAGTGACATGGTGCGGACCATTGAAAAGCCGCAGGTGAGCGCCGCGCCAGAGGGCGCCTGTGAAGCTTTGGTGGCAACCGGATGGTTGTCCCCGTCCACGTCAAGAGACGGTAAAAAGCGCCTCAGCCGCGACGCAGCAACCGTGTCGCCCCTGCCGCCACCGTGGTCGCGAGGATCCATCCCAGCAGCACCAGGACGGCAGCGGCCCACTGCCATCCGCCCGGTAACCGCCAGTGGCCGTCCTGGCCGAGATTGATCACCGGCACCAGCAGATCGAGGGCGTACAGGGCCGGATTCCACTCCGGATGCTCGCCGGGCTTGATGGGCGGTGGTGCGACCTGGGCGAACGCGATCGCGCCGGCCGCCCACAGCACCGCCATCCACAGCGCCGCCCGGCCGGGCCGGTAGCCGTACGCCACCGTCCAGTCCTGGAGGTATCCCCACAGCTTCCCGGCGAGGGGCAGCGTCTCCCGGCGGCGGCGGTTCTTGGCCAGCAGCACCTCCCGGGCGTCCTCGTCCTCCCCGCTGTTGCGCAGCACGGTCGCGAGCCGCTCGTACGGCTCGGGGGAGTACTCCGGTGTCGCGGAGGCCACCCACTCCAGCCGCCGCGACAGCGGGAACTCCTCGTACGGCACCAGATTCTCGTAGACGAAGCCGCCCATCGCGAGGCCGCCCGGGCCGGGCCAGCTCGCCGCCAGGTCGATCAGCGTCACGACCTTGGCGCCGTTGAGCACCACCCGTCCCTCTTCGGGACGCTCCGCGTTGAACCGCAGTTCGGGAGTGGAGATCCGGCGCAGCGAGAGCTCCTCGCGCGGGCTGAGCACGAACCGCGCCCGCTGGAGGTCGACGGCGTCGCCGAAGCGTCCGTCGTCGAGGCGGACACCGCCGTGGCACTCGAAGGGCTGGAGCCGTGTGCCGTGTGCCGGCGTGCCGTACGACGCGGTGGTCCCGAACGGGGGAGTGGCGCCGGGGTTGCCGGTGGCCACACTCACCCAGGCGCCCGTCATGTAGAGCGTGCGCTCCACGCTCAGCTGGGGCGCGTTCAGCGCGCGGCGCTCCGCCGCGGCCCGCAGCCGGCTGCCCCGCAGGCTCAGGGACACGCCGACCTTCGCCCCGCGGAGGCTGAACTCGCCGTAGGTCTCGATCAGTTCGGCCTGCAGATCCTGGGCGACCGACAGGCCGTCGGCGGTGATGGCCCGGCCCCGGCGGTCCGGCCGCACATGGATCTGGTTGATCAGCAGGTCCGTGCCGATCTGGGCGTCAGTGAGCCGGATGCCGTGGTCGACGCGGCAGCGCGGCAGATGCAGATCGCCTTCCGTGCGCATCCGGGCCCCCTCGATCCGCGGTATGGCGCAGCCGATCATGCGCACGGTGGTGAAGTGCGCCTCCGGCATCAGCAGCTCGTTCTCGAAGCGGCAGCCGTGCAGCTCCACGTACGGGGCGATGCTGCCGCCGGCCAGCTTGAGGGTGCCGGTGATCAGCACCCCGCGCAGCTTGAGCGCGGTGACCCGGCCCGGCCGGGCGGCCGGCGCGTTCAGCAGCAGCCGCGCCACGATGGAGGCGCGGACACTGCGCTCGGGGCCCCAGGTCAGAGGTGAGAAGGGATCATTCAGCAGGGGATCGGTGTCGCTGAGGTCGTGCGTGCTTCCGTTTCTGAAGGCGTTCCACATCTGCAGCTCGGTCGGGCTCAGCCCGTCCGGAGGCCCGTCGTCCAGCGGCTCGGTCACTGCCGCCCCTCCGCTTCGTTGGCTCGTACAGCTGTTCTTCCCGCTGAGTGACGGCCTGAACGCTAGTGGTGATGGTCAACTCCTGGGTCCCGTATCAGCCACTGATACGGGAAACAAGCGTGGGATCCGGTCTGAGAGAATTGGTTCCGTGCTCCGATCTAATCTTCTGGCTCGAATCGATCTGCGCGGCGACGCCCTCCCCGAGGGTGGCGCCCTGCGCGACCTGCTGCCCCGTGCCGAGTTCGACGTGGAAGCCGCCCTGGAGAAGGTGCGGCCCATCTGCGAGGACGTGCATCATCGCGGCGACGCGGCGCTGATCGAGTACGCGGAGAGATTCGACGGCGTCAAGCTGGACCAGGTGCGGGTGCCCGCCGCCGCCCTGGCCAGGGCGCTCGACCGGCTCGACCCCGAGGTCAGGGCCGCCCTCGAGGAGTCCATCCGCAGGGCCAGGATCGTGCACCGTGCCCAGCGCCGCGGCGAGCACACCACCCAGGTCGTCCCGGGCGGCACCGTCACCGAGAAGTGGGTGCCGGTCGACCGCGTCGGTCTGTACGCACCCGGCGGCCGGTCGGTCTACCCCTCCTCCGTGATCATGAACGTGGTACCGGCGCAGGAGGCGGGTGTCGAGTCCATCGCACTGGCCTCGCCGGGCCAGAAGGAGTTCGGCGGGCTCCCGCACCCGACGATCCTCGCGGCCTGTGCGCTGCTCGGCGTCGACGAGGTGTACGCGGCCGGCGGCGCCACCGCCGTCGCGATGTTCGCGTACGGCACCGAGTCCTGCCCGCCCGCCAACATGGTCACCGGCCCCGGCAACATCTGGGTCGCCGCCGCCAAGCGCTACTTCACCGGACGGATCGGCATCGACGCGGAGGCCGGCCCGACGGAGATCGCGGTCCTCGCGGACGACACGGCCGACCCCGTCCACGTCGCCGCCGACCTGATCAGCCAGGCCGAGCACGACCCGCTGGCCGCGGCCGTGCTGGTCACCGACTCCGAGGAGCTGGCCGCCGCCGTCGAGCGGGAGCTGGCGCCGCAGGTCGCCGCGGCCAAGCACGTCGAGGACCGGATCAGGCCCGCGCTCGCCGGCCGCCAGTCCGCGATCGTGCTCGTCTCCGACATCGAGGACGGCCTCAAGGTCGTCAACGCCTACGGCGCCGAGCACCTGGAGATCCAGACCGCCGACGCCGCCGCCCTCGCCGCCCGGGTCCGCAACGCGGGCGCGGTCTTCGTCGGCCCGTGGGCCCCCGTCTCGCTGGGGGACTACGCGGCCGGATCCAACCACGTCCTGCCGACCGGCGGGTGCGCCTGCCACTCCTCCGGTCTGTCGGTGCAGTCGTTCCTGCGCGGAATCCACATCGTGGACTACACGCGGGACGCGCTCGCCGAGGTCACCCACCACGTGGTGACGCTCGCGGAGGCGGAGGACCTGCCCGCGCACGGAGCCGCCCTCAAGGCCCGCTTCGACTGGAAGGTGCCCGGGCAGTGACCGGCATCGGCGGCACCGCCTCCCCGTGGGACCAGCTCCCCGTCCGCGACGAGCTGCGCGGCAAGTCCCCGTACGGCGCGCCCCAGCTCGACGTGGCCGTCCGGCTGAACACCAACGAGAACCCGTACCCGCTGCCCGAGCCGCTCGTCGAGCGGATCGCGGAGCGGGTGCGCGACGCGGCCCGCGCGCTCAACCGCTACCCCGACCGGGACGCGGTCGAGCTGCGGACCGAGCTGGCCCGCTACCTCACCCGTACCGGAGGCCACCCGGTCGCCCGTGAGAACGTGTGGGCCGCCAACGGCTCCAACGAGGTCATCCAGCAGCTGCTGCAGACCTTCGCCGGACCCGGCCGTATCGCGATGGGCTTCGAACCGTCGTACTCGATGCACGGCCTGATCTCGCGCGGCACCGGCACCGGCTGGATCTCCGGCCCGCGCGGCGACGACTTCACCATCGACGCAGCCGCGGCCTGCGCGGCCGTCGCCGAGCACCGCCCCGACGTCGTGTTCATCACCTCGCCGAACAACCCGACGGGCACCGCCGTCGACGCCGGAACGGTCCTCGCCCTGTACGAGGCCGCGCAGGCGGCGAAGCCGTCGCTGGTCGTCGTCGACGAGGCGTACGTCGAATTCAGCCACCGCCCCTCGCTGCTGCCCCTGATCGAGGGTCGCCCCAACCTGGTGGTCTCCCGGACCATGTCCAAGGCGTTCGGCGCCGCCGGACTGCGCCTGGGCTACCTGGCAGCGCACCCCGCCGTGGTCGACGCCGTCCAGCTGGTGCGCCTGCCGTACCACCTGTCCGCCGTCACCCAGGCCACCGCGCTGGCGGCCCTGGAGTACACCGATACGCTGCTCGGGTATGTCGAGCAGCTGAAGACCGAGCGCGACCGGCTGGTCGCGGAGCTGCGGGCCATCGGCTACGAGGTCACGGAGTCCGACGCCAACTTCGTGCAATTCGGCCGGTTCGCCGATGCCCACGCGGTGTGGCAGCGGATTCTCGACCGCGGCGTACTGGTCCGCGACAACGGCGTACCGGGATGGCTGCGGGTCACCGCGGGCACGCCCGAAGAGAACGACGCGTTCCTCGATGCGGTTCGCGCGATCAAGAAGGAGCACAGTTCATGAGCGGCCGCGTAGGACGGGTCGAGCGCACCACCAAGGAGACCTCGGTCGTCGTCGAGATCGACCTCGACGGCACAGGCCGTGTCGACGTCGCCACCGGCGTCGGCTTCTACGACCACATGCTCGACCAGCTCGGCAGGCACGGCCTCTTCGACCTCACCGTCAAGACCGACGGCGACCTGCACATCGACACGCACCACACCATCGAGGACACCGCCCTCGCGCTGGGCGCCGCCTTCAAGCAGGCCCTCGGCGACAAGGTCGGCATCTACCGCTTCGGCAACTGCACCGTGCCGCTGGACGAGTCCCTCGCCCAGGTCACCGTCGACCTGTCGGGCCGCCCGTACCTGGTGCACACCGAGCCTGAGAACATGGCTCCGATGATCGGCACCTACGACACGACGATGACCCGGCACATCTTCGAGTCGTTCGTCGCCCAGGCCCAGATCGCGCTGCACATCCACGTGCCGTACGGGCGCAACGCCCACCACATCGTGGAGTGCCAGTTCAAGGCGCTCGCACGCGCCCTGCGGTACGCCTCCGAGCGCGACCCGCGGGCCGCCGGAATCCTTCCTTCCACGAAGGGCGCCCTGTGACCGGCCTGTCGACCGTTCTCATCGTCGTGGGGCTGTTCCTCGCCGGCGGCGTGTACTCCTTCAAGAAGCAGAAGATGCCCAAGGGGCCCGTCGTGCTGCTCGCCGGGGCCTCCGCGATGTGCCTGGTCGCCGGCGTGATGCGGATTCAGGGGATCTGGGAATGACCACAACCACTCCGCAGAAGAAGGTCGTCGTCTTCGACTACGGATTCGGCAACGTCCGCTCCGCCGAGCGCGCGCTCGCCCGGGTCGGCGCCGACGTCGAGATCACCCGCGACTACGACAAGGCCATGAACGCCGACGGGCTGCTCGTGCCCGGCGTCGGCGCCTTCTCCGCCTGCATGGACGGCCTGAGGAAGGCCCGCGGCGAGTGGGTCATCGACCGCCGGCTGTCCGGCGGACGCCCCGTCATGGGCATCTGTGTGGGCATGCAGATCCTCTTCGCCCGGGGCATCGAGCACGGCGTGGAGGCGGAGGGCCTCGACGAGTGGCCCGGCACCGTCGGTCCGCTCAAGGCACCCGTGGTGCCGCACATGGGCTGGAACACCGTCGACGCCCCCGCCGGCAGCGAACTCTTCGCCGGCCTGGACGCCGACGCCCGGTTCTACTTCGTGCACTCCTACGCGGTGCACCAGTGGGGCCTGGAGGTCACCAACCCGGCCATGCGCGCCCCCCGGGTCACCTGGGCCACCCACGGCGAACCCTTCGTCGCCGCCGTCGAGAACGGTGCCCTGTGGGCCACCCAGTTCCACCCCGAGAAGTCCGGCGACGCCGGCGCCCAGCTGCTGACGAATTGGATCGAGACGCTCTGATGCCGAAGCTTGAACTCCTTCCCGCAGTCGACGTCCGCGACGGCCAGGCCGTCCGCCTCGTCCATGGCGAGTCCGGTACCGAGACGTCGTACGGCTCCCCCCTCGAAGCCGCGCTCGCCTGGCAGCGCGCCGGCGCCGAGTGGCTGCACCTCGTCGACCTGGACGCGGCCTTCGGCACCGGTGACAACCGCACGCTGATCGCGGAGGTCGCCGGGGCCATGGACATCAAGGTCGAGCTGTCCGGCGGCATCCGCGACGACGCCTCGCTCCGGGCCGCGCTCGCCACCGGCTGCCGCCGCGTCAACCTGGGCACCGCCGCGCTGGAGACCCCCGAGTGGGTCGCCAAGGTCATCGCGGAGCACGGCGACAAGATCGCGGTCGGTCTCGACGTACGTGGCACGACCCTGCGCGGGCGCGGCTGGACCCGCGACGGCGGTGACCTCTACGAGACCCTCGCCCGCCTCGACTCCGAGGGCTGCGCCCGGTACGTCGTCACCGACATCGCCAAGGACGGCACCCTCCAGGGGCCCAACCTCGAACTGCTGAAGAACGTCTGCGCGGCGACCGACAAGCCCGTCGTCGCCTCCGGCGGCGTCTCCTCCCTGGACGACCTGCGGGCCCTCGCCTCCCTGGTCCCCGACGGCGTCGAGGGCGCCATCGTCGGCAAGGCCCTGTACGCCAAGGCGTTCACGCTCGAGGAGGCCCTCGCGGCGGTGTCGGCATGACCGGATCCGTGCGCCGGGTGAGCTCCGGCGGCCCCTGGGAGGAGTCCTTCGGCTACTCCCGCGCCGTCCAGCTCCCGAACGGCCTGGTCCTGGTCTCCGGCTGTACGTCGATCGTCGGCGGCGAGATCGCCGCGGGCAGCCCGTACGAGCAGACGAGCACCGCGTTCGGTGTGGCGATCGACGCGCTGAAGCAGCTCGGGCTCGGCGTCGAGGACGTCGTACGCACCCGGATGTACATCACGCACGCCCGCGACGTCGAGGACGTCGGGCGTGCGCACAAGGAGATCTTCGACGCGGTCCGGCCGGCCGCCTCGATGCTCGTGGTCTCCGGCTTCGTCGACCCCTCGCTGGTCGTCGAGGTCGAGGTCGAGGCGTACCGGCCGGCCGGAAACGATGGAGGTGCCGCATGACTCTCGCGGTACGGGTGATCCCCTGCCTGGACGTCGACAACGGCCGGGTGGTCAAGGGCGTCAACTTCCAGAACCTGCGCGACGCGGGCGACCCCGTCGAGATGGCCAAGGTGTACGACGCGGAGGGCGCCGACGAGTTGACGTTCCTCGACATCACCGCCTCGTCCGGCGACCGGGAGACCACCTACGACGTGGTGCGCCGTACCGCGGAGCAGGTCTTCATCCCGCTCACCGTCGGCGGCGGTGTGCGCAGCGCGGAGGACGTCGACAAGCTGCTGCGGGCGGGTGCCGACAAGGTCGGGGTCAACACCGCGGCCATCGCACGTCCGGAGCTGATCCGGGAGATCGCCGAGCGGTTCGGCCGCCAGGTGCTGGTCCTCTCCGTCGACGCCCGGCGGACCCCCGGAGGCTCCTTCGAGGTGACGACGCACGGCGGCCGCAAGGGCACCGGTGTCGACGCCGTCGAATGGGCCCACCGGGCCGCCGAGTTGGGGGCCGGCGAGATCCTGCTCAACTCCATGGACGCCGACGGCACCAAGGACGGCTACGACATCGAGATGATCGCCGCCGTGCGCGAGCACGTGACCGTACCGGTGATCGCCTCCGGTGGCGCCGGCCGGCTCGCCGACTTCCCGCCGGCCGTCGAGGCCGGCGCGGACGCGGTGCTCGCGGCCTCGGTGTTCCACTTCGGTGACCTGCGAATCTCGCAGGTCAAGGGCGCGCTGCGGGAGGCGGGCCACCCGGTCCGCTGAGGGTTTCCCGGCGACCCGGCCGCCGCGCGGCCGGGTCGCCAAGACCGGTGAACTTGCCGATGTGCGCCGACGGGGCGCGCCCCGACGGTGGTACCGCCATCAACACGGCGGTACCCACCCGGTGCATCCCTCCGGCCCCTGGCGACGACGGGCCGGTCCCTCCGGCGTGGCTCCGCCACGACCGAGAGGACCACCCTCGTGCAGCACCCCCACACCTCCCGGAGCCGCACCCGCAAGCTCCGTCACGCGCTGGCCGCGGCCGCGGTGGCCGTCGGCCTGTGCACAGCGCTGATCCCCGGCGCACAGGCCGCCGACAGCGCGAGCGCCGGCACCCTGGCCGCCGACAACCCGTACGAGCGCGGCCCGGCCCCCACCGAGTCGGGCATCGAGGCGCCGAGGGGCCCGTACGCCGTCTCGGACACGTCCGTCTCCTCGTGGCTGGTCAGCGGATTCGGCGGCGGCACCATCTACTATCCGACGTCCACCGCGGACGGTACGTTCGGCGCCGTGGCCATCTCGCCGGGCTTCACGGCATCGCAGTCCAGCATCGCCTGGCTCGGACCGAGGCTGGCCTCGCAGGGCTTCGTGGTCATCACCATCGACACCAACTCGATCTACGACCAGCCCGCGAGCCGGGGCCGCCAACTCCTCGCCGCACTCGACTACCTGACGGAGCGAAGCTCCGTCCGCGGCCGGATCGACGGCTCCCGGCTCGGCGTCATGGGTCACTCCATGGGCGGCGGCGGCTCGCTCGAGGCAGCCAAGGACCGGCCCTCCCTGCAGGCGGCGATCCCGCTGACCGGGTGGAACACCGACAAGACCTGGCCCGAACTGCGCACGCCCACGCTGGTGGTGGGCGCCGACGGCGACACCGTCGCCCCGGTCTCCTCGCACTCGGAGCCGTTCTACGAGTCGCTTCCCGGTTCGCTCGACAAGGCGTACCTGGAGCTCAACAACGCGAGTCACTTCACGCCGAACACCTCCAACACGACCATCGCGAAGTACAGCATCTCGTGGCTGAAGCGCTTCATCGACAATGACACCCGCTACGAGCAGTTCCTCTGCCCGCTGCCGCGGCCGAGCCTGACCATCGAGGAGTACCGGGGCAACTGCCCGCACACCTCGTAGCGGTACCGCGGAACGGGGGGCTGCCGGTGGCGGGTGACCGCCACCGGCAGTGTGCTGTTCGAGGCGACCGCCGACCGCCGACCGCCGACCGCCGACCGCCGACCGCCGACCGCCGACCGCCGACCGCCGAGCGCGGGTCGCCGAGCGCGGGCCGCGCAGGCCGGGCTGTGCGGGCGCACAGTGTGGAGCGGTTGCCGCTGGGGGTCGGCCCAACGCGCCGGACCCGGCTCTTCCGGACCGTACTTACGCGAGAGTAAGTTGCCGGCCGTGACCCCATCGACGACCGTGCACAGTCCCCACCGGCTGTACGGCCGGAACGGTGAACTCGCCTTACTGGACCGGATGCTGACCCGACTGCTGCAGGGCTGCGGCAGCCCCCTCGTCCTCACCGCGCCACCCGGCCTCGGCCGCAGTGCCCTCGCACGCCACGCCGTCGGGGGCCGCGGCGGAGTGGCGGTCCTGCACACCCGGGCCGCCCCCGCGGAGGCCGCCCTCCCGTACAGCGGACTGCACGCCCTGCTCTGCTCCGCGAGCGGGCCCCTGCCGCCGGAGGCCGACGACGCGACCCGTGCGGGGCACGCGCCCACCGCACTGCTCGGACTCCTGCGGGCCCTCGGCGCCCGCGATCCGCTGCTCGTCTGCGTCGACGACGCGCACGCCTGGGACCACGACTCCCGCGTCGCGCTCGGCTTCGCGGCCCGCCGCCTCGCACCGGACGACCGCGTCGCCGTCCTGCTCACCGCCACCGACGAGCCGGACGGCCGGGACGCCTTCACCGGACTGCCGCGGCTACGGCTCGGACCGCTCGACGACACGGCGGCCGGAGCCCTCGTCGACCGGCTCACGGACGCGCGGACCGACCCCGTCGTACGCGACGAGCTGTGCAGGGAGGCCGGGGGCAACCCGCGGCTGCTCACCGCGCTCACCCGGCGCCTCACCCCCGACCAGCTCGCCGGCCACACCCCGCTGCCGCACCCCCTGCCGGGCGCGGAAGGCATCCTCGACGCGTACGCCGCCCGGGCTCGCGCGCTGCCCGCCGGCACCCGGCTCCTGCTGCTGCTCGCCGCGGCGGCACAGGAGCACGACCCGGAAGGCGCCGGCGCCGACGCGGCACTGCTGCTGCGCGCCGCCCGGCCCGCCGGTCTCGACCCGGGCGGGCTGCTGCCCGCGGAACGCGCCGGCGTCCTCCACGGCGACGGCACGCGCCTTCACTTCACGCATCCGCTGCTGCGCACCGCCGTGCTGCGCGGTGCGTCACCCGCCCGCCGGCGCACGGCACACAGGCTGCTGGCCGCCGCGCTGGACGGGCCGCACGTCGTACGGGCGAGGCTGGTCCAGCTGGCCTGCGCCACGGACGGCCACGACCCGTCGCTCGCCGACGCCCTGGACCGCGCGGCGGCCGCACCCGGACCGCAGCCCGACCGCGCCACGGCCCTCGCCCGGGCCGCCGAACTCACGCCCGACCACACCCTGCGCGGCGTGCGCTTCGCGACGGCCGCCGAGCACGCCTGGCTGGGCGGCGACCCGGTCCGCGCCCGCGCCCTGCTCACCCGCGTCCGCGCCGTACCGGCCCTGGGCCACGCCCCTTACGTACGCGGTCTGCTCGCCCTCGGGGACGGCCCGGTCGCCGACGCCCACGAGTCCCTGCTCGCCGCCGCCGCGCTCCTGGCCGGCCACGACACCGCCCGCTCGACCGCCGCGCTCCTGGCGGCGGCGGAGGCCGCCTGGGCCATGGGCGACGCCGCCGCCTACGCGGCGGCGCTCGCCCGCGTCCCGACGGGAGCCGAACCGGCGCGCGTCGCGCCCGACCGCCTGGCCAGCCTCGCCGTCCAGCACGACCTTCACCGGCGTCGCGCGCCCCGGGACCGTGACGGTGGTGGTGAGCGG
>NZ_JBEZKP010000041.1:0-25187 GCF_040706335.1 Streptomyces sp. NPDC048389
GACGCCCACATCGGGCTGCCGACCGACTCCGGCGCCCACCTCGCCACCATGATGGAATCCAAAGCCGAAGCCCTCATGGCCGGCGCCGACCCCGGCGAGGTCGTCGAACTCCGCGAACCCACCACGCTCACCTATCGGGCGACCATCGGCAGCATGTCCCAGGACCCGGCCGACCCGGCCGTCGAGGACCCCTCCTACGGCGGCCTCGCCAGCGCCCATGCCCTGGCCCGGCTCCTCGCCGCCCTCGTCGGCGAGGTCGACGGCATCCGCCTCATCGGCCCCGACCGCACCGCCGAAATGGCCCGCCCCCACTCCAACGGCACCTGCGAGGTCATGCTGACCCCGCTCACCTGGGGACTGGGCGTGCAGCTCGCGGACAGCGCGGTGTTCCCCGCCGACACGGGACTGAAGAATTCGTTCGGACTCAGTGGGGCGAACGGCGTCTTCGTTTTCGCAGACCCGGAACGCGAGCTGGCATTCGGCTATGTACCGAATATGGGTTCCGCGGTGATGGGCAGTATGGACGGACGCGTCCGCAGGCTCGTCGAGGCGGTTTTCCGCAGCGTCGACAGAATTGTTTGATCCACGCCACCCGTCCGAATCCTAAGGAGTCATCCGCCATGCGGATCCTGTTCCCGGCAGCACCGGGCTACGGCCTGATGCTGCCCCTCGTGCCGCTCGTCTGGGCGGCGCGCGCGGCGGGACACGAAGTCCTGATCGCCACCACCGCCCACATGGCGAAGGCCGCCGCCTGGTCCGGGGCGCCGGTGGTCGACGTGTTCCCCCGCCGTGACGTCGGCGAGGACCTGGTCGCCGACCCGGGCGGGCCCGTCCCCGACGCCGACCCGGACGTGCCCCAGGGGTACTGGGAACTCGCCCGCACCATGCGCCCGTTCGAGCTGTTCACCCTCGCCATGACCGAAGGAACGGTCGACGCCGGCCGCGACTTCGGCGCGGACCTCGTCGTCTACTGCTCCGACCACCAGGCCGGCAAACTGGCCGCCGTGGCCCTCGGCGTGCCCGCCCTGGAGGTTGGCAACCGGGTCTCCTGGTCGATGCGGGACCCCGGCGTGCGCGAGGCCGCCCGGACCAACGCCCGTCTCGGCGTGGTCCCGGACGACAGCCCCGTCGTCCTGCGACTGCGCGCCGAACTCGGCCTCGGCGAACGCGAGCCGGACCTCCTCGGCCGCATCGACCCCCGCGCCCCCAGCCTCGGCGGCCTGGAGCACGAGGAAGCCGACCCGTACGACGGCGTGCCCTGGCTGCCCATGCGCTACGTGCCCTACAACGGCGGCGCCGTCCTGCCCGACTGGGCGCTGCGCCGACCGGCCCGGCCCCGTATCTGCCTCACCCTCGGCACCGTCGCACCGCTGCTGCCGGGCGGCACCGCCAGCCTGCGGCTGCTGATCGACGCCCTCGCCGCCCTGGACGCGGAAGTGGTCCTCGCCGACGACGAGACCGACCTGAGCGCGCTCGGCCCGCTGCCCGCCAATCTCGTCCCGGCCGGCTTCGTCCCCCTCTCCGGCATCCTGCATGACTGCGCGCTCGTCGTCCACCACGGCGGATCGGGCACCACCGCGGCCGCGCTGCACTACGGCGTGCCTCAACTACTCGTCCCCAGCGGCGCGGACAACGAACTGTGCGCCAGCCGGGTCGTCGAGCGCGGGGTCGGCCTGGCCGTGCCGCCGGAGTCGGCGGACGCCGACCGGATCGCCACGGCCGCCGTACGACTGCTCACGGAGACCTCCTTCCGGCAGGCGGCCGGACAGGTCCGTCAGGAGATGGCGGGGCAGCCGTCCCCCGCCGAGCTGGTCCACCGCATCACCGCCGGCGTGGCCGCCTGAGGGCGTCATCACGCACACGAGCGCGCCGCGGGCGGGGCCCTGTCACCAGGTGCCCCGCCCGCAGCGCGTCCCGCTTGCGGGCCGAGGCCGCCTCAGTCGCGTACCCCGGACCGTTCCAGCGCGGTCATCGCCCGCTCCAGGACCGCGATCCGCTCCTCGACCCTGCCGGCCATCGCGGAGATCATGATGCCGAGCGTGGTGACACCCGCCTCCGCGTACTGCCGCATCCGCTCCGCGACCCGGTCCACCGGCCCGGTCAGCGCGGTCAGTTCCACGAATCCGGCCGGCACCGCCGCAGCGGCGCCCGCCCGGTCCCCCGCGGCCGCGCGCCTGCCCACCTCGGTGGCGGCCTCGCCGAAGCCCAGCCGTGTCGCCAGCGCGATGTAAAAGTTCCGCTCCGGTGCCCCGATGCCCATCAGGTAGGCGTAATGAGTCCGGAGGAGGTCCACGCAACCATCGGTGTCGCCGCCGATCGCGGTGGCCAGGCAGGGCATGACGTCGAAACCCGCCATGGGCAGGCCGGTCCGCGCACGGCCCGCCGCGACGTGCGCCACCGACTCCGCGACCTGCTCGGGTGCGGCGAACACCCCGATCCACCCGTCGGCGATCTCGCCCGCCAGCGCCAGGTTCCCCGGGCCGACCGCCCCCAGGTACACCGGTACGGGCGCGCCCTGCGTCTCGGTGATCACGTGCAGCGGGGCCGCACCCGAGCCGGAGGACGGCAGCTGGTAATGACGGCCGTCGTAGCGGACCGGCTCACCCGTCAGCGCCTGCCGTACGATCTCCACGTACTCCCGGGTCCGGGCCAGCGGCTCCGCGAACGAAACCCCGTACCAGCCCTCGGAGACGTCGGGGTTGGACACCCCCAGCCCCAGCCGGAACCGTCCGCTGGACAGCGACTGCAGGGTCGCGGCGGTCAGCGCGGCCAGCGCCGGGCTGCGGGCGGGGATCTGCATCACGGCGGAGCCGAGCGCGATCCGCTCGGTCCGGCCCGCGACCATGCCGAGCACGCTGGCGGCGTCCGAGCGGTAGCCCTCGGGGGCCAGCGCCACGTCATAGCCCAGCCGCTCGGCCGCGAGGGCCAGCTCCACGGCACCCTGGTAGCTCAGGTTCACACCAAGCTTCACGGTGTTTCCTCCTCTCAGATCAGCAGGTGGGCGCCGCCGTCGGCGAGCACCACCTCGCCGGTGGTGTACGCAGCCCGGTGCAGGCCCATCACCAGCTCCGCGACGTCCTCGGGGGCGCCGGTGCGACGCAGCGGCACGGCTTCCCGCACCCGCGCGCGGATCTCGGTGAAGCCTTCCGTCCACGGGGTGTCGACCAGCCCCGGGGCGATGGCGTTCACCCGCACCTCGGGGCCGACCGAGGCGGCCAGCAGCCGGGTCATGTGGTTGACAGCGGCCTTGCTGACCGCGTACGGGATGGAACTGCCCGCCGGCCGCACCCCGGCGACCGAGGAGATGTTGACGACGTGGCCGGCCCCCGAGGCTCGCAGCAGCGGCATGGCGGTCACGGTGGTCTGCCAGGTGCCGACGACGTTGACGCCGAGGATCTCGCGCCACACCTCCCCGGTCACCGCGTCGAGATCCTTGTGCGGGATGGCCCGGGTGACACCGGCGTTGTTGACGAGGAGGTCGAGGACGCCGTACACCTCGGCGACCTCGTCCAGCAACTGCCGGACCTGCCCCTCGTCGGAGATGTCCGCCTGGACAAAGCGCGCGTCGGGCAGCGACTCGGCGAGTCGGCGGCCCGCGTCGGCGCTGCGGGTCGCGTTGACCACCACCGCCATACCCTCGGCGGAGAGTCTGCGGGCGACGGCGGCGCCGATCCCGGACGAGGATCCGGTCACCAGGGCGACGGGCTTACGGGGCATGAGGGGTTCTCCCTTCGGCGGGCGGCCGGGCCGAGCGGATCGGATCGGCCGCTCAACGGGACGCGTGCTGGACGTGCACGGCGTGCTGGTCGTGCACGGCGTGCTGGTCGTGCGCGACCCGGCGGGAGCGGTTGCGCACCGACCCGTCCGTGATCTCCAGTACGTCGCGGACCAGGCAGCTGGGGCCGACCTGCGGCTCCTTGACTCCGGGCCGCACGGTGAGCACCAGTGCGTAGAAGACCGCGTCGAAGTCGCCGTCCTCACGCGGGCTGAGGTCGATCATGTTGAACCAGTGCCGGCGCTGCACCGGGTCGTCGGCGAACCGCTCGTGGAAGGAGTGCAGTTCGGCGACGATGCCGGCGGGCGTCCTGGCCGGGGGGACACCAGGGGTGTGCTGGAACTCGCCGTCCTGCGTGAAGGTGTCGGCGTACTCCTCGAACCTCCCGCTGTCGAGGAACTGGACCTGGCGGGCGTAGTGCCGCCCGACCGCGGCGTAGAGATCGGCGAAGCTGCTGCCGGCGGACGTCATCGGGTACTCCAGACGTGCTCGGGAACGACGGAGCGGGCGCCCGGGCACACGGGAGGTGCGCCGGGGCGCCCGCGAGCGCCGATCCTGTGAGCCGGTCCTCAAGACCCGCTCGAAGCGTCGTCCAGCCGCGTCAGGCGTGGCAGACGGACCGGGACCCGCGGTAGGCGGCCATCTCCTTGAAGACGGTGCCCATCTCGACGATGACGGCCGACATGTCGAGCGCCGCGCCGTGGGCCCGGCCCCGCTCCTCGGCGAAGGCCCGGTGCAGATTGGGCACGAGGCGCTCCGGGTCCAGCAGGACGGCGAAGGGTCCGAGGTCCGTTTCCCGCGCCAGTTCCAACGGGGACAGCCCGGCGTCGATACCCTGCCGGGCCAGCTCCTGCAGCCGGAGCAGGTACGCCTCCGTGGTGTCCAGCACCTCCACGCCACCGGACATGCCGTGCCCGGCCACGACGACGGCCGGGTCGAGCGCCCGCATCCGCGCGATGGCACGCAGCGACCCGGCCACCGAGCCCATCGGCAGGAACGGGGTCACTCCGGACATCACCACGTCACCGGTGAACAGCACCCGCCGCTCGGGCACCCACACGGCGGTGTCGTTGGTACTGTGCGCCACCTCCAGATGGATCAGCCTGGCCGTTAGATCGCCGATGTGCAGGGCCAGTTCGGTCTGATAGGTGGCCTGGGGCAACACCACCTCAACGGCTCCCCACTCCACTTCCGGCCACACCTCGGTCAGGTGCAGACCGGCCGCCGCCATCTCGCGCCGCGTCTCGTGGTGCGCGTACACCACCGCCTCGGGGAACACGAAGTTGCCGAAGGTGTGATCCCCGTGCGAATGTGTGTTGACCACTGCGGACGGGACTGGCCGGCCCTGCTCCAGTACCGCCTCGCGCAGCCGACGGGCCCGCGACTCGGTGGCCACGGTGTCGACCAGCACGGAGCGGCCCTCCGAGACGAGAAGACCGGCGTTGTTCAGACACCAGCTGCCGTCCGGCTGGACGTAGGCGAACACCCCGTCCGCGACTTCTTCCAAAAAGCCGTCACCGGCGGCGGTTTCATTCCCACCCATGGCCGCGCTCACGTGAGTACGTAGTCGCGCAGCGACAGGTCGGTGGCGTTCGACAGCAGCTCCCGGTGGAGATTCTGGAGTCGACCCGAGGGCTCAACGCCCAGTTCCCCGATCAGCGCCTTCCGCAGGTCACGGAAGACCTCCAGGGCACGCCACCCCGCCCCCGACCGCTGGTAGGCGATCATCAGGCAGGCGGCCAGCTTCTCGTGCAGCGGGTGCTGTTCCACCAGCTTGCGCAATTCTGGAACAAGGTTCGCGCTCTTTCCCAGCCAAAGGTCGGACAGGATGCGCCGCTCAAGAACCTGCATTCTCGCTTCATTAAGGCCCGTCAGTTCCATTGACAGCACCCGACCCACCGGGACGTCCATCAATGCGGGGCCGCGCCACAAT
Source organism: Streptomyces sp. NPDC048389 (assembly GCF_040706335.1). Lineage (NCBI taxonomy): Bacteria > Bacillati > Actinomycetota > Actinomycetes > Kitasatosporales > Streptomycetaceae > Streptomyces > Streptomyces sp. NPDC048389. Next base: position 5,709 of record NZ_JBEZKP010000041.1, read on the forward strand.
TCCAGCGCCTGATGCAGGTACTTTGACGCGGCGGCAGCATCACCGCGCTCCAGCGCATTCTCTCCGGATCCGGCCAGGGACTCGAATTCGACCAGGTCGAAAGACCTGGGCTTGGCGGTGAGCTGGTAACCGTTGAAGCGGGTGGCCAGCAGATCCTTTGGTGTGAGCCCAGCGTCCTCCGGCAGCGCCTCCACGATGAGTCTGCGCAGGTGGAGAACGTACGTCTGGAGAGTGGTCATACCGCTCCGGGGGATGCCCTCACCCCACACCTCCTCCATCAGGGTCGGCACCTGAACGACCCGACCGCAGCGCAGGGCGAGGAGTGCAAGCAATTGCCGCGGTTTCCCCGCAGTGGGAACGATCGACCGCCCGTCGATTTCAACGCGTAATGGTCCGAGCACACCTATGCTGGCGAACGGCAGCGAATCCGGCGGTCGAGAGGAATCCTTTGACATTCTGTTAACCCCCGTTTAAGTGGATCGTTCGGTCGGCCGATCCACGTTTGACACAGGCTACGTCGACGTCGAGTCACTATCAAGGAGAAATCGACCGTCCGGCAGGGTTCTGTTGCGGCCCTCACAGGCGTCCGATTCGCACACCACGCCACCCGCCAACCTGTGGTAGCGCGCGCCGACTATTAGCCGGACGTTCGAGCAGGACATACCGACTGGCCGCACACGAACCCGCACCCGGTCGACCGAGGGCCGCTGTGACATACGTCCCACGACTCGTCCACGGCTCCAGCGGTGCTGTAGCGGGCCTGTACCGGTGCCCGATCGACCCGGCCGACGGTGGCTGCCTGCACCGACCGCAAGGAGAGCCGCCTGATGTTCCACCAGATCCGGTCAGCGCCCCCGGCCCCCGAAGCGGCGACGGTGAGCGCGCTCGCCGCAGGCCGGGCCACGGCCGCCGAAGCCGCCCGTTCGCTGGACCCGGACGTCGTACGAGCGCTGCTCCAGGCAGGCTTCGCCCGGCACTTCGTGCCCGAGGCCCACGGCGGCCGGGGCGGCGGCTTCACCGCCGTCACCGACGCGGTCGCCACGATCGCGGCCGCCTGTCCGGCCACCGGCTGGTGTGCCTCCATCGCCCTCAGCCTGTCCCGGATGGCGGCCTTCCTGCCCGAGGAAGGCCGCAAGCGGCTCTGGGAGGCCGGTCCAGACACCCTGGTCGTCGGCTCTGTCTCGCCGCGCGGCCGGGCCCTGCCGAAGGACGGGGGCTGGCAGTTGACCGGAACCTGGCCGTACGTCAGCGCCGTCGAACACTCCGACTGGGCGCTGGTGCTCGGACTGGCCAAGGCCCCGGGTGCCCCGGCCGAGCGGCGGATCTTCGCACTTCCGCGCTCATCCTACGCCGTCGAGCGCACCTGGTCGGACATCGGAATGCGGGCCACCGGTAGCCACACCCTCACCGTCGACGACGTCCACATCCCCGAGGCGTTGTCCTTCCCGGCCGACGACCTGATGGCCGGGCGCCTCCCCGCGGACGCGCCCGATGTCAGCGCCGGAGCCGACCGTCCGGCCGTGCCGCTCGCCGCCGTGAACGGACTGTTCTTTTGCCTGCCGATGCTCGGCGCCGCCGAGGGCGCTCTCGCGCACTGGTCCGTGTACGCCGAGCACCAGCTACGGCCCGAGGGCTCCGGTGGCCCGGGGCCGGGACGTGCCTTCTACGAGGAGACCCTGGCCCGGGCCTCGGGCTCGATCGACGCCGCCCGCCTGCTGCTGGAGAGGGTCGCTGCGGTGGCCGACTCCGGCCGGGAGATCACCACGCTGGAGACGGCGCGCGCCCAGCGCGACTGCGCGCTGGTGGCCGACCTGCTGGTCGGGGCCGTGGAGCGGCTGTTCCGGGCATCCGGGACGGCCGGACACAGCGAGGACTCACCGCTTCAGCGGCTGTGGCGGGACGTCCACTCGGCCGCCGGGCACATCGTGCTCCAGTTCGGCCCCAACGCGAGCGCCTACGCAGTCCGGGCACTGTCCACCGGCCCGGCCGAGCGGTAGTGGACACCCCACGCCCCGGCCGGCCTCTCCATCGGGGGCCGGCCGGGGCACATCGCGTTCAGGCGGCCGGCGGCGGCCCGGGCGGAAAGGGGATCTCGGAGAGCAGCGGCAACAGCGACTCCTCCTCATAGTCAAGATGGGCGTTCAGCTCCGAGGACATCCGGGCCAGCTCCTTGCGGAACCGCTCCGGGTCGGCGCTCGTGATGTCGGAAAGCAGCGCGCTCAGCTCCTGCTGCAGCCGCGCCACCGTGACGTGTTCGGTCCGCAGCCGCTCGAAGACGTCCGCCAGGTGCGGGTTCTGTGCCGCGAGCGCTGGGAACATGTGGGCGTCCTCACCGGTGTGGTGGAACTCCAGCGTCTGGCAGAAGGCCAGGCAGTGCTGGCGGATCTGGAGCCCGAGCCCCACCGTCGGCACCGCCCCCTCGCCCTCGTGCGCGGCAGCCTTCACGAAGTACTCGTCCACCTCGGCACTCACGTGCCGCAGCTGCCCGCGCAGCCACACGTGCACCTCGACCACCTTGTCGGCCAGGCTCCGCACCTCCGCCGGGCCCTCGCCCGGAGCGGGGTCGCTCTTCTGCAGCGCCACCACGGGCAGAACACGGCTGGTGTTCTCCTGGTACTCGCCGTAGCCCGGCTCCGAGGCCACCACGTGCGCGAACAGCCGGTCGCGGTCCGCGCCCTCGGCCGGCACCGCGACCGCCTCGAAGGAGTCGGCGCCGATCTCCACCTGCACCAGCGGGTTCGCGAGCACGTTGTAGTACCAGTCGGGGTGTTTGGGTCCGCCCAGGTTGGAGCCGACGACCAAGAGCTCGTCGTCATGGGTCACATAGCCCAGCGGGGCGGTCCGCTCCTCGCCTGACTTGGCGCCGGTGGTGGTGAGCAGCAGCAGGTCACTGCCCTCGAAATAGCCGCCGACTTTTCCCTGGTTCGCGCGGAACTCGTCGATGACGGACTCATTGAAGGACATACGAGGTCGGACTCCTTGGTGAGGCGACAGAAGAAGGAAGAAGGAGGGGAGGGGGTGCGTGCGCGCGCATAGGGCCGTACCAGCGGCAGAGGTGCTGGAAACGGGCCTGCCGGAAACGGCGGTGCGGACACGGAGTAAAGGGCACGGCCGACTAGAGCAGCGGTGCGGGCACGCCGAGGTGCCTGTCAGGCAAAGCCTGTGAGGAGAGAACGCATGGGATGGTTCCTAATGTGCGGATGGTCGCCCGGTCACCGGCCGGGCCAGTTCTCTTTGGCCGGTGCCACGCGCCACATCTCTCATTAGAACGAGCGCTCAGGGACCTTGTCAACGCGGCCCAATCAGCCCCCTGGCCGGATTCAAGCGGTGCCCGAGTGCCCCTCCCCACACTGCGGCCGACGACCTAACGGAGGGGGCGCAATGCACGCCACGAACACGACACGACGACGGTTCCTCGGTTTCGGCGCGGCAGCGGGCAGCGCCGTACTGTTCGGCACCGCAAGCGGAGGCAGCACGGCGGTCGCCGCCGAACGGGGCCGCCGCCGGACCGGATATCCGGATGTCCTGAACCTGCCCAACGGCTTCCACCCGGCCGGCATCGGCATCGGCCCGGCACCGTACGCCTACTTCGGCTCGCTGCTCGGCGGAGCCGTCTACCGGGCGTCACTGCTCACCGGCAAGGGCAGGGTGATCAATCCGGGCCTGGGGGAGGGCTACTATGCCGTCGGACTGCAGGTGGACGAGCGGCAACGGGTGTTCGTCGCCGGCGGCTGGGGACGGCTGATCACCGTGATGGACGGGATCACTGGGAAGGTCATCCAGACGTACGAGGTCGGCAACGCCGACACCTTCGTCGACCACGTGGTCCTTACGCCGCGCGCCGCCTGGTTCACCGACTCCTTCAACGGGCAGCTGTTCGGCCTGCCGCTCGGGCCGCGCGGAGCGCTCCCGACACGCGACCAGGTGGTGACCCTGAAGCTGGGCGGCGAATGGACCCAGGGCCCGTCGGACGGGCTCACCGCGACGGGCATCGCGGCCACCCCGGACGGTTCCGCGCTCGTCGTCGTCAACATTCACGCCCACGGCGGCAGCCTGTTCCGGGTCGCCCCGACAACCGGCGACGCCCGCCGAATCGACCTGGGCAGGGCCACACTGCCCACCACCAACGGGATACTGGTGCACGGCCGCACCCTGTACGCGCCCCGCATGAACGACCTCGCGGTCCTGCGCCTCGACCCGACCGGCCACAACGCCCGCCTGGTCCGCACGGTCACCGACCCGCGCTTCGAGACCCCCTGCGCGGCCGCCATTCACGGCAACCGCATCTACCTGCCCAACTCCCGCTTCCCGCAGCCTCCGCAGCCGGACCTCCCGTACAACGCGGTGGCGCTCTCCCTGCCGCTGTAGCGGCAGGGAGGGAAGCGACGGGCCGCACTGTTCCCGGGGAGGGCACGCCGCCCGCCGGCGAAGACCCGGAACCGACCAGCGAGGGCCGGCGTGCGAGGGGAAAACCCCTGTGTTCGCCCCTTAACCGATCTGGCCGGTATCAACTGATCCGTCCTACCCCTCACCGAATCCGGCACCGTACGACCGGGTGAGCGCTGACTGCTCCTGGAGGTGGGGCGGCGGCTTCACCTGGTCGGCCGCGGTGCTCGACGTCGTCGATGGGCCGGAATGGAGGCAGCAGGGCAACGACCCTCAATTGCCGCCCTTTCCGACGGAACTCAAGGAGACAGGAGGGACGCCCTGCAGCTCGCAGGACGAGTGGATTGGGAGTGCAGGCCGCCAGGCGACGCAGCCGACTGCGGCCTGAAGACCTCGATGCGTGTTGGAAGGGGTCCGCGCTGACGTGGGTCAAGTACCGCTTGGCCGTCCGGACGGCGGCAACGAGCGGGGCTTCAGTTGTTGGGCGGGTGAGCCGGCCCTCGAAGAGATAGAGAGAGCATGACCAGCGCACAGAAGGAAGCAACGCATTCTCCGGATTACTTGGCGGATTTTCCTGTACAGCTGGATTCGCTGACCGGGCTTCGTTGGGTCGCAGCGTGCATGGTGTTCGTATCGCACGTGGCGTATGTCGCTCTGCCGACGGGTGAGGTGGGCCAACGGATCGGCACCGTCGCTTTCATGATGGGGTACGTCGGGGTCACCACCTTCTTCGTGCTGAGCGGATTCGTACTGACCTGGTCCGCGCGCACACAGGACACTGCGTCGAAATTCTGGCGGCGCCGTTTCTTCAAGATTTACCCGAACCACCTCATAGGCTTTCTGGCCGGAGTCGCTTTCATGACCTGGTGGGGTAAGGGGATATTTCTGTCGGTGGGTGACCAACTGCCCGGGGCGATTCCACAGCTACTGCTCGTGCACAGCTGGATTCCCGATCTCGACCTGGCCTTCTCCTTCAACCTCGTCAGCTGGACGCTGTCCGTCGAAGTCGTCTTCTACCTTTGCTTTCCGCTCCTGCTCAAGGCGGTCCGGAGAATCCGTCCGGAGCGGTTGTGGTGTTGGGTCGGCGGCGTGGTCCTGCTGATCTTCACAATCCCCCAGGTGGCGAAGCTGCTCCCGGTCGGAGAGGTGACTTTCGAGGGACTGACCACCTGGCAGTACTGGTTCATCTACGTCCTACCTCTGGCTCGCATCGGGGAGTTCGTCCTCGGCATCCTGCTGGCACGGATCGTGCTGGAGAAGCGTTGGATCAAAGTTCCCCTGTGGCTGGCCTGGCTCGTTTTCGCAGGTGGCTACGCGGTGGTGTTGAAGGCCCCGAAGGACTACGCGATCGTCGCGGTCGGCGTCCTCCCGGTCGCGGTACTGATAGCAGCGGCGGCCATGTCGGACGTACAGAAGCGCCGTTCTCTACTGTCCGGGCCGGTCATGGTCTGGCTGGGAAGCATCTCCTACGCGTTCTATCTCCTGCACTTCTTCGCGATCCAGGTCGTCCTCCACGTCATCGGGCTCGACTTCCGGGCGACCAACCTGAGTTCCGTCGCGTTCGTTCTGGGCTCCCTGGCAGTCTCGGTCGTCGCCGCGTGGGCGCTGTACGAACTAGTCGAGAAGCCGATGATGCGGAGGTTCGCCACGAAGCGCCGGCCAGGGGTGTGTCCAGTAGACGGCTGATCCAGTTTTGTAGGGGTCAGTTGGCGGCCGGGGTGAGCCGGCCTTCGAAGGCGATCTGGAAGGCGTTCAGGGGTGCCTTCGTGCGCCGTGAGGCGCTGTTGATTCGAGTGGGGGTGAGAGACCACCACCGCCGGGCCGTCGCAGCGGTCCGGTAGGAGCTGAGGACAGCCTGCCCCGGGAGGCGCCGGGGGTGGGTGGGAGCAGTCCTGACAAAGCCGGGGTGCGCCAGAACTGCCAGATGGCGTAGGTCCGGTGAGCAGGTCGGAGAGGAGTACGCGAGGAACCGATGTCATAACGTCCCTCAACACTCGTACCGGCTCGAACCTGGTGGATCAGGGCCGGGAACGGCGCGTCCTCGCCAGGAAGGCGGGGAACTTCCGGAAGTCGTGAAGCCGATGACCGGGAGGCTGCGGGGAAGGTCTGCGGCGTACTCGCAGCGAGGCCGTTGGGGCAGAGTCGGGCTCCTCCTTCGACGAGCGAATCACAGTGAACACGGGAACCGTCCCTGGTCTGCCCCTCTTCGTGCACTCCGGCACGGAAGGGGCTGGGCCCGTCGTCGGCCGAACGATCTGGGGCGGGGCGGAGCCGCCGTAGTACTCCGAGCCGGGGAGAGCCCGGCGCATGGGGAAGGGCGGCAGCGGAATCGAGGAGATGAGGATGCTGCAAGACCGAAAGGCGCCCCGGTGAATACGGGGGCTCCGCGACAGCGGGTATCGGAGATGCAGACCAAGCTTCACCGTTGGGCGGTGGCCGATAAGAGCCGCCGGTTCGACGACCTGTTCAACCTTATGCGCGACCCGGCGACGCTGATCGTGGCGTTCGAGCGGGTCGCGGGCAACCGCGGTGCGAACACTCCGGGCGTGGACGGCCTGACGGCCGCCTGGGTCGAGGAGCGCGTCGGGGTGCCCGGGTTCCTGGAGGATCTGCGGGCCGCGCTGAAGGAGGGGACGTTTCGTCCGCTGCCGGTGCGCGAGCGCGCAATTCCAAAGCCCGGCGGCTCGGGGAAGGTCCGCAAGCTGGGCATTCCCACGATCGCCGATCGGGTGGTCCAGGCGGCGCTGAAGCTCGTGCTGGAACCGATCTTCGAGGCCGACTTTCTGCCGGTCTCCTACGGGTTCCGGCCCGGGCGGCGGGCGCACGACGCGATTGCCGAGATCCACATGTTCGGTTCCCGGGGCTACCAGTGGGTGCTGGACGCGGACATCGAGGCGTGCTTCGACCGGATCGACCATGCGGCCCTGATGGACCGGGTGCGGCTCCGTGTGAAGGACAAGCGCGTGCTGTCGCTGGTGAAAGCCTTCCTCAAGGCCGGGGTGCTCACCGAGCAGTCCGGGCTGAAGGAGTCGGACACCGGCACCCCGCAGGGTGGGATCCTCTCGCCCCTGCTGGCCAACATCGCCTTGAGCGTGCTCGATGAGCACGTGATGGAGCCCTGGCGGCCGAACGGGACGATGGGGACAACCTATCGGCGTCACGCGCGTCGGAAGAAGAGCCTGCCGACCTGGCGAATCGTCCGCTACGCGGACGATTTCGTCGTGCTCGTGCACGGTCGTGAAGCCGACGTCGTTGCCTTGCGCGAGGACATCGCCGACGTGCTCGCCCCGCTTGGCCTGCGTTTATCGCCGGCCAAGACGCGAGTGGTGCACATGAGCGACGGGTTCGACTTCCTCGGGTTTCACATCCAGTGGCGCCGCAAGCGAGGGACGAACCAGTGGTACATCTACACCTTCATTGCCGACCGGCCCCTCAAGGCGGTGAAAGCGAAGATCCGTGCCATGACACACAGGGTGTCGCAGGCCGACCCCAGAACCATCCTGACGAGGATCAACCAGATCCTGCGCGGATGGACGAACTACTTCCGTTACGCGGTGTGCAAGCACACCCTCAGCAACCTGAGGCACTTCGTCCAGTGGCGAGTCTTCCGGTGGCTGAGGAAGCTACACCGGTTGCGATGGAGGCAGTCGCGCCGCCTGTTCGTCACTCCCTCCGGGCGGTGGCGGCAGGTTGCCATGGGCGGGATCGAGTTGTTCGACCCCTCGTCGGTGACGGTCACCCGTTATCGATACCGGGGCACGATCCCAGCTTCCTGGGCGTCGGTGAACCACGTCTGACGGCAGAGTCCGTGGAGAGCCCGGTGCGTCGAGAGGCGCACGCCGGGTTCGGCGAGCGGCCCGGAGAAACGGACCGGTGGGAACACCGACACCGCGCTCCGGGCCGACTCAACCAGCGCATGGTCCACCGCTTGCGGCCCTTGCCGGTGGACCATGCGCTGGGCCGGCTCACCCCGGCCGCCAACTGACCCCTACAAAACTGGATCAGCCGTCTACTGGACACACCCGCTCGGCATGGAGCTGGAGCGCCTACGTAAGCAGCGTGGCTTGACGATCGAGCAGGTCGTTGATGGCCTGCCCGTCTCGGAATCGCAGTACTACAAGGTGTCGAAGGGGGCATCAGCGTTCCGGAGGCAGGAGCACCTGGTCCTGGTCCTCGAACGCCTCGGCGTCACCGACGAGGACGACGTAGGCTTCCTCGTCGACATCCATCGTGATGGCTTGAGCAGAGGTTGGTGGTCGACGTACTCGCGCACCATGCCCAGCGGCATGGCCTTCTACGTAGGGCTCGAAGACGGCGCCAAGGCGATGAGGTGCTGGACTCCCACGTACGTCCTCGGCCTGCTCCAAACCGAGGAGTACATGCGAGCACAGTTCGCGGCGGCCAAGCCCGTCGACGAGACCACTACCGAGAGCATCGAGCGCGGCGTCGAGGTGCGCATGCAGCGCAAGCGGATCCTGACCCGAGACAACCCCCTGGAGCTTCGCGTCATCCTCTCGGAGGCGAGCCTGCGCAACGTCGTTGGCAGCCCTGCCGTGATGCGCAAGCAGTACGAGGAGATCATCCGTCTCGCTGAACTCAACAACCTTACGATCCAGATACTGCCCGCGAAGCACGAGACCTACAGGTGCGCCTACGACTTCAACCTGATGGAGTTCGGGGAATCGCTTCCGACGGTAGTGCAGATGGACACGGTCGACGGTGGTTCCAACGTCACGGACAAGGACACCGAGATCTGGAGGTTTTCCCGCAGGTACGACGTCTTGCGGGATGGTGCACTCCCTGTGGGGAGGACACCGAAGTTCCTGAACGACCTAGTCCGAGAGATCTGAGAAACATGGCCGACAACAATTCCCTGAACCTCGCGCCCCGAGCGGCATGGTTCAAGTCGTCGTACAGCGGCGACAGCGGCAACGCGTGCGTGGAGGTCGCTGACCTCGGCGAGGTCATCGGCGTCCGCGACTCGAAGGAGGAGGATGGCCCGGCGCTGACCGTATCCCGGACGGCTTTCCGTGGGTTCGTGGACCACTTCGGCACGAGCAGGCTCGACGCCTAACCCTCAGCGCAAAACGGCCCGGTTTCCCCCACGCCATATGCGGGGGAAGCCGGGCTTCCTTCGTCTGCTACCCATTCGAGTCATGCGAGCCTACCTGTCTCACCCGACAACACGAACGAATACGTCAGGTCCATGCGTCATGCCTTCTCCGCCGAGCACTTCCATTGCCGCTCTTCAGGATGAGGGCGAGAGGCCCCTAGGACGTGTCCGATGGGTCAGCGAGCCTGCCGTGCCTGGTCGAAACCTGCGGGTCCGCCGTCCTCGCTTCTGCGGTTGAGGCAGCGGCCATTGGCGGTATGCCTGCGGGACCGGAGGGTGGCGAGGCCGAAGGCCAGTCCTCCGGCGATGAACCAGGGGTTCCAGAGGGCCAGCGTCCAGGCCCGTTGCCCCGCGCTCACGGAGGTGTCCAGGTGCGTTGTGTTGGTCAGCAGCAGCACCTCGATACCGATGCCACGGGCCAGTAGGAGGGCACTGACGCCCCACCCCAGCCCCCTTGCCAGCAGAGCGGGAACGCCCCGGAGCCTGGACCGGGCAAGCAGCCATGCCAGCAAGGCGGCGAGGAGGCAGAGCGCACCCACACCCCACAAACCGGCTACGACGAACCACAGCGGGCGCTCGGTGGCCAGCGGACCGGCGGAGAAGCTGAGCCCTACATCACCGCCGACGGCCCAGTAGAAATGCAACCCGGCGAACGCGGCCGCCCACAACGACGCGATACGCCCCCACAGCGTGGACGGTTCTGCACCTGTTCCCTCCGGTTCGCGTCTCACCGCCGGCCCTCAAGGACATCGCGCCTGTCAGCGCAGGGGCCGTCCGCTTCCTGTGGCAACACGATGAACGCCGTGCCCTTGGTCAGGTCAATGCTGGAGCGGGGCGGCGCACCGTCGCTCTCGTCGTCCCGCCGCAGCAGCTCCACCCGCCGCTGTTCCAGCTCCGCCGTCTTGTTTCCGTTCACGACCGCCGTGAATTCGTCGAAGGCGATGTTCGACAACGACCGTCCCGTGCGCCTGCGTAGCCACGGGATCAAGCCCAGGCCCGTGAACCATCGCCACGCGCTCTCCACCAAGGCGAACAAGACCAGCAGACACACGAACGCCGGGAACGACATGAGCCAAATCGTCACAGATGGCCCCCCATCGTCCTCAACACAGTTGACTGCCGGGAAACGACGGCGGGGGTCGGCGTCGTTCTCATCGGACGTGCGGACTGGGAGAACTCGGGGACATCGGTCCGCGCGTGGACCGCTCGTACAGACACTCCGGCACCCATCCCGGCAGCGTCGTATGTCACCCGATAGGGATGGCTCCCAATCTCGCGGGCAATGCGCTCTGCCCAGAGCGGCACAGGCCGCTCGGTCCCCTCGATCGCCGTCGTTGGACTCGTCTCGCTCATTGCCATGGGATCACTGTTCTGGATCCGCGGCGCGCAGGGATCAGACCGGCGCATGATCCGCTTCCCCCATGCGGCGGAGGCGCCGCCATGGAGATCCACCGCATGGCGGAGTGCCGTGGGAGCAGGCCGACTTCGGTAGACCTGCCGGACAGCACACATACGGACTGCCCGGCAGGTCACGAGCGAAGCCAGAGGCGAATGGCAGCGACAGTCACGGTGCCGTGGAAGATGTACGCCCTCTTGTCGAATCGGGTGGCTACTGCGCGGAAGCCCTCCCCGGGCCATCCGGAACGCGGCACGGAACAGGAAGCTCGCGAAGGGTGCGATATTCCACTCTGATCGCGGAAGTAACTACATGTCGGCCGAGTTCGGGAAGGAGCTCAGGGGACTCGGGCTCCGTCAATCTGCCGGCCGCACCGGAATCTGTTTTGACAACGCCATGGCCGAATCGTTCTTCAGCGTCCTGAAGAACGAACGCGTGTCACGGGTGACTTACCTGACCCGTGAGGCCGCTCGCCAGGACATCACCCGCTACATCGAATTCTGGTACAATCGCAGGCGCCTTCACTCGGCGGTGGGTTACCGCCCACCGCGCGAAGTCCACGTCGAGTACCAGAAGTTGCGTATCGCCGCGTGAAATCAGCGGTCAGACGACTGTCCGGAAAAGGCGGGGCCCCTCAAGGTGGGCGGCCGGGGTGATGCCGTGACGCGAGCCGCGGGCGCTCTTGCCGTCCAGGGCAAGAGTGTCGGTGCCGGACGGGTCGTGGCCCAGGAGATCGGCCAGGCCGCCGGGGCAGGCGTCCTTGATGACCCGGCGGATGGTCGCGCCGCTGGGCGGGATCCGTACGGACAGGGCGGTCGCGGTACGGGCGCCGAGCAGGGCCAGGACATCCTGCGGTGCCTCGGCCGCCCACTCATCGATCGCCACGAAGCTCCTCGCCCCACACGTCACGGCGGAGCAGGCGATCAGCAGTACCTCCACGAAAGGGTGACGCTTCCCGCGCCGGCACCGCGGATCGGCCAGCGTGGCCAGCCGCTCGGCCAGCGGGCCCGTCGAACGGTGCTGACGCGTGGGCGACTTGACCAGACAGACGGTGGCAGACTGACGGCACATCGAAGCTCCGTTGCGTGAAGGGGACTTGGGAAGGTCACCTCCGCAACGGAGCTTCGTTGCGTGTGGTCGCGCATCCATCCAGCATCGTCATACTGCCGTGACCTGCACACTCACAAGATCGCTACGACTTTGCAATCGCCCTGGGCCCCGGGTAGACCTCAGGTCTCAGCGGAGCTGAGATTCACTAGCACCGCACCTGCAACTCGCTCGTCGGCCGGTTCCCCCTCAGCGCCACGGACCATGGCTTGTACACGCTGCGGAAGCCGGCCCACCGGACGGTCTGCCATTTCCCGTAGTTGTCCGCGAAGGGCACGTTCAGTTGGACTAAGCGGCGCTGCACCACGCGTCGTCTCGTCGCGCTCGGCCCGCCCGCGGTCATCCTCGCTATCGTGCTGATGACGATCAACCCGGCTCGGGTCCTCTGGGTTGGCCAACCGGATCGGAGTTCTAGCCACTACTGGAGAGTTTTCCGAGAGCTCCGTTTCCCACTCAAGCTCCGCAAGAGCTGTCTGGTGGAGACTCAGCACCCTCCCGTAAGCAATTTCCAGGCTTGGCGCACTGGATTCACTCCCATCACAAAGGATGCGGTTCCAAGGGCGACTGCGATCCTTCACGTATCGCGAGCTCGCGCGCGCTCCGCGAAGCGTCTGCTTGACAACCAGGGCTGACGCTATGGTGCATCCCAGCTGACCCTCATTGAAGGTGCCATGGTCGCAGCCCAACCACGGCTTGCCTGGACGTCTCTGTGGCCAGTTGAGGTGGTTGTAGAAGACGTAGGCTGGAATGCAACCTGCCTTGATGGCGTCTTCGATCAGAAGATCATTCTGGTACCTGTCGCCATCGGGTCGATATCGTAGGTCGTATCCGCCGTTTCGGTTGGCACGCTTCGCTTGGACGCGCATGCCGAACCCCACGGCGCCGGAGTGAAACCACCACTCCCAGTCTGCTCCGTTCGAGCGTTCCTCATCGCTCGCGAACGGATGGATCGCCACCCGGTCACCGTGGGCCCGATCGATGGCCCGGAGATTCTCCTCGGTGTGTGTCACTTCACTCGACGGCCAGCCCCTACGGTGTTCGGCAGCCAAGGCTTCAAAGGTCAGCTCGGCGCGCCGACTGAGAGTTCCACACAGCGAGCCGGCCGAAGAGGCGCGCGCACCACAAGTCCGACAAAAAGTGTCATTCTTGCCAACTTGTTGACCACAGTCGCAGAGCGCCAACCCGCCTTCACCTCTCTACGTTCCAAGTGCCTGGCTTCACCACCCTAAGTCGCCGATGGCCCGCGTCGCTGCGGTTTGAGGTGAATGCCAGATCATGAACCGGAGCGCTCGGCGGTGCACCTCTTCCAGGCCCATCCGCTCACGCATCGCTCACGCAAGCCCCTCCACAGCATCCCCGTCGTGCGGCTCGGCATGTCTCAGGCATGAAAAAACCCCAGGTCACGGCGAGTGAGTCCTGGGGTTAATCCGAGCCGCCTTCGGGATTCGAACCCGAGACCTACGCATTACGAGACCGTGAGCGTTCGTGCTGCGTGGTGCCTGGTCGTGCTGCTGGGTGCCGTTCCGCCTGATCAGAGCGTGTGCGGCTACTTGACCTGTGCTGCCTCTTGTTACGTCGTCCAAAGGCGTCCGGCCACCGGCTGGCCACCGGAGAGGGCACCGGTGGCGACAAGAGGCGAGGCTACCCGGATTATGGGACTCCTACAGCACGTTCTGCAGCAGATCCCATTCCCCACAAGTCGCCCCTGAGGCAACGATTCCGCCGTAATCGACACAGACCTCGCCGATGTCGGCTACGTCCCTTGATCCTTTCGTGCGGCAAACGTACACAGCATCCCAGATGCCTTGCTCACGTCGATCGCGACGACTCGCTCCACTGGTTCCGCTGGCTGCTCGACCGTGCCTCGGACTCCTGCATCCACATCCCCGCCTCACACCGCCCCTCCGGCCGGCTCCGGCGCCGGACTCTGTTCGAGGCCCACCGCCCCAACGAGGGAGCGATGTCGACAGGCGGCCACCCCGGCCCACTTTCACGCCTGTGAGGCGTCCCGCAGAGGATTGTCAGGGACGGGCGACGGTCCATCAGAGCCGTGAAAGGTCAGTCCGGTGAAGTTCTGCCCCTGGAAGACCATGTGCTGCACACCGCCGCTGACGGTGTTCTGCACAGTGACAACGGGTTCGTTCGCCCCGCCAACGCCCAGTTCCTCGAACAGGAGTCGCAGCTCCTCACCGGCACCGGGGTCTGCTTGCAGTACCCGGCGCAGGCGCGCCCGCAGCCCGGCCACGATGTCAGCCGCAGCGCCCTCGTCCTCAGCGGCACGGGCCGCTACGAGTTCCTCCTGGGAGAGTTGGAGTTCCTCATCCACGGACGTCGCATCGCCACCGCGGGCGAAGAATCGTGCCACCCGCCCCTTCGCCTGGATCCAGGCGTCCGAAACCATGAGTCCGACCAGTGTCGAAACCGCTGTCGCCAACTCAGCTTCCACAGAGCCCCCTACATCTTGTGTGCCTTCGTGAAGTCGCTGATGCCACCGTAGAGAGATCACGGAGACTTGGGTAGTCAGCGCCCGGGCGTGGCGGACAAGGTGCTGCTCATCGTTCTATCCCAGCGCGCATCGGCGACGGCAAGGGACAACCGACTGCTCAGGCAGCTGAACAGATCCACCCCACGCGCGGACACCCCCGCGATCACGGGTTACCGCTGCCGCCCCCTCAGCGTTCCGCTCCGATCCGTATACCGCGAGACCAGCCGCAAAGGCTGCTGTCCCAGCAGGCAGAGGTGGCCATCACGCCGGGTATGGTCTCCTCCCAGGACCAGGAGGGGTAGCAGAGTGATATTCGGCCAGACCCATCTCGCCGCACCGGGCGGCTCCGGGCGCTGGCGCACGATCGCACCATCCCGCACCGTCCTGGGCATCATCCACAACGTCACATCAGCGACCCGGCTACTGGACCTGCTGGCGGTATTCGACGGCGACACACGCATCCAGACCGTCTTCACCTGTACCGGTTCCTCACCCTTTGCGGCAGGAATCAAGGAATTCATCACCACGCGCGAGCTTCCCTTCATTTCCTGGGACGAAGCCCGGAGACTCGAATTCGACCTTGCGGTCAGCACGAGCCGTGGAGGGGAACTGCAGGATATCTCCGCGCCACTCATTGGCACACCACACGGGGCCGGATATAATAAGAAACTGAGCCGGGAGCCGGGAGCCGGGAGCCGGGAGCCGGGAGCCGGGAGCCGGGAGCCGGGAGCCGGGAGCCGGGAGCCGGGAGCGTTTGGGCTGACTGCCGAGTGGTTGTTGCATGAGGGCGAGTTGATTCCCTCCGCTATTGTCCTATCTCATGACGAGCAGCGTGAGCGGCTGCGTCAGGGCTGTCCGGAAGCCCTTCCCATAGCTCAGGTCATAGGCGATCCGTGCATGGATCAGCTGTGTGCCTCGACCGCGTTCCGGGAAGAATATCGGGCCGCTTTCGGCATAAGACCTGGACAGAAACTTCTACTGCTGACATCGACTTGGGGCAGGAACTCCCTTATGGGTGGCGCACCCGATGTAGTTCGCCGTGCGCTGGCCGAGCTGCCGAGAGAGGAATACCGGATCGTCGCCGCGATTCACCCCAATGCCTTTCACGGGCATGGCGGCTGGCAGATAAAATCATGGCTCGCCCCGTTCATCAGATCCGGGTTGATGGTTCCCACACCCGAAACCCACACCTGGAAGGCCGCGCTCTGTGCGGCAGATCTTTTCATCGGAGACCACGGGTCGGTTTCCATATATGCATCGGCTCAGGGAATTCCTGGACTTCTGGCCTCTTTTGACGAGGAATCCGTGGCGGCCGGCTCACCCATGGACCTCCTCGGTCAACTGCTGCCTCGTGTAGCAGCTTTCCTCCCTCTCTCCGAGCAGCTCGGACGCGCCACGCGTGAACAGCACGGAGATCCTCGGCTGGCCAAGATGCGCGGAATGGTGACCTCCAGACCCATGGAAGCCTTGGCGAGACTGCGCCGCCTGTGTTACAGCTTCCTCAAGTTGGAGGAGCCCCCTTATCCCGCTGTCGCACAACCTGTGAGCATCCCCCGGGCGGTATCAGCGGCGCAGTCCGTCCCCGGAGAGCCCGCACTCGCCGTCCATGCTCAGGTACTCGAAGGCCGCACTGCCGAGGTACAGCCCGCCGTGTCGGTACACCGCTACCCCGCCGGCCTGCAGGGCAGCCTCAACGCTCACCTGCCTGACGTCCACGTCGTAGCTGAGGAACAGGAGCCGGATGTCCGGTGGGCCCATATCGCCGACATTCTGGTAGCACGCATGTCGACCCCGCAGCAGCTCCTCGCCCGCCACCCCGGTTGCACCATAGTGGCCCAGCAGGAACCTCCCAGCGAGTGCCGCCTGCACCATCGCAGCGGCGGCACGTACACCGCGCGCTGGACGTCATCCGTCTGGTGGTCCAGCTCGGCCCTCGCCGCCTCCGCGCTGTACGCCTGTCTGTCGCACTTCGGGCCCGGTTGGGAAGGCGAGGTCCAGGTGGAGGCCGGTGAGGACCTGCCGACCACCCTACTGTCCCTGCGTCGTTGCTGACCCGTCCGCGTCAGCGAGTCGCTTCCGGGCCTCCGCTGCCCGGTCACTCCTGATCCGTACATACATCGCCAGTGCGGCCTGCCAGTCTTGGCGTGCCCGGTCGCCCTGCCCGCACGCCGCCAAGGCGTCGCCACGAACGAGCAGCGCGTCGGCTTCCTCCTTCGGAGCATCGCACTTCTCGAACAGGTCGAGAATCGACTCCAGTTGCTCCACGGCTTCGTCAGCCCTGTCCGCCGCGATACGTGCCTGGCCGTAGCGGGTCAGGGAGCGTGCCTCGTTGTAGCTGTCCGGGGCAATCCGGCCAGGCGACTCGGCGTCGGGGAGCGTGGCGAACAGCTCGCGGGCCCGCAGCAGCGCCTCCGCAGCCTCCTGGTGAAGGCCGGCGGCACTGTAGGCCTGTCCGAGGTGATAAGTGAGCAGTGCTCGCCCTCGCGGGTGGTCGATGTTCTTGATCGCGGCGAGGGCCTGCTTGAAGAGGCTGATGGCCGTTGTCGCCGCCCCCTGCTTCAGCGCGACCTGGCCCAGCCCTTCCAGTGCGGAAGAAAGGGTCCGCGCGTGACCCACGCGCTGCGCCACCTTCTGAGCCAGCTCGTAATGGCGGTGAGCGGCATCGAGATCAGCCTCCGTGCCGCGGTCGAGGAAGGCGAACGCCAACTCATAGTGCATGCGCGCCAGGACGAGGTCATTTGGCAGGTGCCTGGCGGCTTCGACCGCCGTTTCGCACAGGGCGATCCACGTCACGTGGTGCTTGCGACGGAAGTAGAAATCTCGCAGCGCCTCCACCAACTGACAGACCTTCTCGAACCATCCCGCCTTGAACGCGAGCTCGACGACCGAAGCGGCTCCGGCCTCGTCGGCCGCGAAGGCGTCGAGTGCCTGCTGTTCATCGTCGAAAACCCCCCGCAACCGTGCGGGGTCAGCGAACAGCGTCCCGCACCTCCAGCGCCTGGAAACCTGGTACGCGACCGCACCAGCCCTCCACAGGTACCAATCGGCCGTCGCACTCAGGACGGCCGCATGCTCGGCAGGGGAATCTTCCGCGTGCGCCCGTTCCTTCGCGTACTGGTGCACCAGACTGATCATTCGGCAACGCCCCGCTGCGGCGCTCTCCAGCAGGTTCGCCTCAAGCAGCCGACGCCGCACTTGGTCTCCGGTTTCGCCGGTTCCGCCGAGGGCCGCCACCAGCTCGTCCGAGAAGTCCTCGGTCGGCTGCAGGCCGAGCGCCCGCAGCGCGCGAGCCGTGGCCGCGTCCAGGCTCCGGTAGGAGTCTTCGAAGACCAGACGCATGGAGATGTCGCCGTCGGACATCGTCAGTACCTCCAGAGCGGACCGGCCGGCTTCCAGCCGACGGGCGAGAGAGCGGATGCCACCGTCCAGCGGATCGGCCGCACGTGCGCCTGCGATGCGTACCGCTCCGGGCAGGCCCGCACAAGCGCCGATGACCGCGCGTAGCAGTTCGTCGTCGCACTCTCCTGCCTCTTCGGCGACCTGCTGGAACAGATCGGCGCAAGCGGCGTCGTCCAGGACATCGAGCTGCAGGAAATTCACCTTGTGGGGCCCGGCGCGCAACCCGCTCAGGCCGAACCTGCTGGTCACCACCACCAGGCTGGCCGGGTGCCCCGGGATCAGCGGCCAGACCTGCCCCGGATTGACCACGTTCTCCAGAATGACCACGCATGGTTCAGCGCTCGTGAGTGATCGGAAACGAGCCGCACGCGCTTCGAGACCGGACGGCATCTCATCGCGGGGGATGCGGAATTCCGACAGGAAGTCCGCCAGCACGTCCGACACGTCGCGCGCGTCCCCGAGGCCACGCCGACTCATGTCGGCAAACAAGTGCCCGCCCGGGAACTCACCCAGCCTTCCGGCGAGTGAGTGGAGCACCAGCGCGGTCTTACCGACTCCCGCCGCCCCCGTCACAGCGAGAAAGAGCGGCGATCTGCGGCTGGGGAGATCAGCGGTGATCGCATCGAACCAGGCCCGCCCTTCGTTTCGGTCGACGAAGTCGTCCGGCCCGGTCAGGAGCATGGCGGGCACAGGCGGCGATGGCACCGGCTGCGACATGCTCACGTTCTGCGCCTGCACGACAACATGCGCGTTCCCCCCGCTGAACGTGTTGTCCACCGACCTCACGCGAACCCCCGGCCCATCACACTGCCCATCAAATCCTTTCGATATTCTGCCAGTTGCAGAAGGAGCAACGGGTTGTCTCCCTCATCTGTGTCCGCGGATCAACAACGCCCAGACGACTGGGAAAACCCCCGGCTCTGCGAACCAGGCTCCGGCTCGGAGGCAGCATCGGGAGCGGGAGCCGTCGGTCCTGGCGATGCCTGGCGCGCCCCCGGCTTACCTGCGGGACCTGTACGCCGAACTGGACGAGGGCCTGACCGCGTCGGGCGAGGTCGAGGTGGCTCCACTGATGCACTGCATCGCCTACCGGGGCTATCGGCTGCTCGTCCGGACCAGGATCGTCAACCAGTCACGCTGCCCTACGTGCGGTTTCACCGGCTTGGTTAGGCTGCTCATACGTGTGGTGGCGCCATGCGGAGTACAAGGGGGCAGGGTGACCAAGGGACGGACAGGATGGCTCCGCGTGCCGGTCGGACGTGGATCGACCGGCTGGGCAACTCGCGGGCATTGCCGGAAGGTGCTGCTGATCGTCCACAACGTCACCTCGGCCACCCGCTTGCTGGATGTGCTGCCGTTGTTCCGTGATGACCTGCGGGTGCAACTCCTCGCGACCTGCACCGGCTCCTCACCGTTCCAGGCAGGGGTGAGCGAGTTGCTGGCGCGCGTGGGTGTGCCAGTGCTGCCCTGGGATCAGGCATTGCACACCCCGGTGGATCTGGCTCTGGCAGCCAGTTTCGGCGGCGAAATCCATGCCATTCAAGGTGATTTGGTCATAATTTCTCACGGGGTGGGCTACAATAAGAGACTCCG
>NZ_JBEZKP010000041.1:25283-68464 GCF_040706335.1 Streptomyces sp. NPDC048389
TACGGAGACCGGAGACCGGAGACCGGAGACCGGAGACCGGAGACCGGAGACCGGAGACCGGAGACCGGAGACCGGAGACCGGAGACCGGAGACCGGAGACCGGACCCGTCTTCGGGCTTTCCCCGGAGTGGCTGTTGGCGGATGGCACCCCGGTCGCGGACGTGCTGGCGCTGTCGCACCCCGAACAGATCGAGCGGTTGCGTAACGCCTGCCCGGAAGCGGCCCCGACAGCGGTACTCGCGGGAGATCCCTGCTTCGACCGGATGCTGGCAGCACGCCCGTATCGGGAGCGCTTCCGTAGAGCGTTGGGCGTGAAGCGCGGGCAGCGGCTCGTGTTGTTGAATTCGACGTGGAACCCGGAGTCACTGTTCGGGGATGGCGGCGACGAGGACGTACTGCCGTTTCTGCTGCCGAAGCTGACCGCCGAACTCGCTGCGGACGAGCACCGGATCGCAGCCATACTGCACCCCAATATTTGGCATGGCCATGGCCCTGGACAAATCCGGTCATGGCTGGACAGAGCGCAACGCAGCGGCCTTACGCTGGTGGATCCTCTGGAGGGGTGGCAGCAGGCATTGCTGGCAGCGGACGTCGTGGTGGGGGACTTCGGATCGGTCTCGTACTATGCCGCCGCCCTCGGCACCCCCACCTTGCTCGGAGCCGCACCGCTGGCAGGTCTGGCCGCCGATTCGCCGGTAGCCGACTTCGTACGAAGGGCACCACGACTGGACCCGCACGCGCCATTGCGACCGCAGATGGAAGCGGTGCTGGCCACGCACCAACTCATGAGCGGCCCTGCCGAGTTCACGACCTCCGCCCCGGGTGAGGCAGCGGCCCGTCTGCGCCGCGTCTTCTACGACGTCATGGGGATACCCGAGCCCACGGCGCCGGCGCTGCTCGACCCACTGCCGCTGCCCTCGTACGACCCACCGGTGCGCACTTCTCCGCTGCGGGTGCTGACGAGTGTGCTGGGCGCGACCGAGGTATCGGTCACCCGCTACGCCGATCCGCGCCATGAACCGCAGGGCCCGGGCGAAGCTCACACGGCGGTGCACGAGGACACCCTCGACCCCGGTCTCCTTGCCATCGCCGATGTGATCTTCAGGTACGGCTCACCCGACGACCCGAGGCTCGGCCCGCCCGAGTACTGGACCGCAGAGGTGCTGGAACGCCACCCGGGCTGCGCACTCGCCGCGTACGTCACGGCCGCCGGCGGTTGCGTGGTGCGGACCAGGGACGGAGCGCTCCTGCGTCTCGACGCCGACCCGCAGGCAGCCGACCCGGCCGCATACGCCTCCGCGTTGCATGCCTGGCTGGCCCTCGGCAAGGACCCCGCAGACCTGACAGACGGTCTGACGGTGTGGACCGGACAGACCGCCCACCAGGTGTCGGTCACTCAGGCCGGCCCCGGTCCCCGCTGACACAGCGCTCACGCAGGGCCCGGAGGTGGTTGACGTGATAGTGGGCGTTCTCGCCCGCGAGCGCGTCGATCGCCTCGTCGATCAGCGGCAGCGCCTCTGACTGCCGCCCGGCACGCATGTATGTGTCCGCCAGATCGGTGAGCGTACGGGCGGTGTTGTAGGGCTCCTTCTCGCGGAAGAACGCGAGAGCCTCCACCAGCAACTCCTCGGCCTCATCAAGGAGATGGAGACCGTTCAGCGCGCGCCCCCGGTGACGCTTCAGAAGAGCACGGGCACGGGGCTTGTCACCGTAGCCGTCGTCTCCGGGACCGATACGCTGCCATATGCCGTCCGCCTCGACGAACAGGTCGTGGGCGTCCTGGAAGCTCCACTGCCCCAGCCGTACAAGGCCCAGCGTCTCGATGGCGGTGGCCAGGCCGCGCAGATGCCCTGCCTGTCGCTCGGCCGCCGCAGCCGCCTCCGCGTGGATCTTCGCCTCGTCGAATTGCCGCGACTCGATCAGGGCCATCGCCTGCAGGGTGTGCATGCGTCCCGCCATCCGGGTGCCGGGACAGACGTCGTCAGCGACCTTCGTGCCCACTCGAAGGGCCGGCAGGATCTCTTCGTGGCGTCCGTCCTTGAGCTGCAGGGCCCACAGGGCTTCGCACAGCTGACACGCGGTATCGCCGAGACGGTACTCCTCAGCAGCGAATACCGCCTGAACGAGATTGCCCAGCTCGACGCCGAGGGCGGCGATCGCCTGGCCCTTGGACGCGTGGGGGCCAGGGGGCAGCACGGTGAACAGAGGGCCCACGTGCCAGCGTTCCGGCAGGGCGGCGCGGTCGGCCTGCACCGCGAACGGCAACAGCAACTCCACCGCGCGCACCACGGCCCGGGAGCAGGCGGGGATGCCGTCCTCGCGCGCGGCGGCCTGCTCGGCGTGCCGACGTACGGCGGGACGGAAGCGGTAGCGGCCGGTGTCGGTCTCCTCCATCAGCCCCTTCTCTACGAACTCGGCGAGCAGACGGGCCGCCTCGGCCTCCTCGACCTCGGCCATGGCCCCTGCCACAGCCGGGCTGAGCGCCGGCCACGGCCACAGTGCCGAAAGCCGGTACAGCCGGGCGGCAGTCGGCCCGAGCGTGCGGTACTGCTCCTGCGCGGCGGCGTAGGCGGGCTCGTTCCCGGGCATGGTGGGGATCTCTTCCTCTCCCAGGCGCGCTTCCAGCAGCGACGCGAAGGTCCTCAATGCGTACGGAGACCCGCCGCATTGGGCGAGCACCTGCGGCAATATGGCGCGGGCGCGGGCCTCCTGGACGGTCCGCTTGCCCGCGACTTCGGTGAGTAACTCGACGGCGTACCTCTCGGGCAGCGGCACCACCTCGATCGGTTCGGCGTCCACA
This sequence comes from Streptomyces sp. NPDC048389, assembly GCF_040706335.1. NCBI lineage: Bacteria > Bacillati > Actinomycetota > Actinomycetes > Kitasatosporales > Streptomycetaceae > Streptomyces > Streptomyces sp. NPDC048389. The sequence continues at coordinate 28,084 of NZ_JBEZKP010000041.1, forward strand.
TGGGGAAGACGGCGATGGGCGACGATGATGGTGAAGACTTCCGGCGCCGAGGTGAGTAGAGGCGTCACCTGCGCGGCGGTCTGAACGTGGTCGAGAACGATGAGCAGCCGCCGGTCCGCGACAAGCCGGCGGAAGAGATGCATCCGCTCCTCCAACCCCGGCGGGATGTCCTCCGAGTCCAGTCCGAGGCTGCGAAGGGATTGTCGGAGGGCCATGGCAGGATCCGGCACCCGGGCCAGATCCACGTACAGTTGCCCGTCCGGATACCGCTGCAGCTCGCGCCAGCCCCATCGCAGAGCGAGGGATGTGCCGCCCATCCCCTCAGGCCCGTACAGATGAACCCTTCGAGCACGTCCGTCGAACTTGCGGGACGCCTCGCGCGTAAGCTGCCGCATCTGCTTGTCGCGATCAACGAAGCCCCGGAGGCCGTCGGGCAGTTGCGGAGAATTACGGATGCGCACCTGGACCAACGCCCTGCTGACCACCGCTTCCACCTCGGCCAGCCCCCGGGCGTGCTCCGGATCGCGCAACGCTCCTTCGTACAACAGCCGGGCCAGTCCCTCCCATTCGGCGGGCCGCTCGGGGGCCGGAACCTCCCGCCCCGCGATCCGACGTGCCAACCCGCCGATCATCAGGGCTACGTTCTTTCCCGCCTCGTTACCCACCCCCGCAGCCACGGTCCCCAGCATTGCCGTAACCGTCGCCAGCGATATGAGCTCCAGCATCCTGCGCTTCCCCGTTCCCACGCGCCGCCCACCGGGCGATCACACGCCTCGGCCTGGAAACCAACCGTAGCCGGGGGACCATGCATGGCGCGCGCATCGCCTCGGTTAAGGCCGTGTCCTACGAGGCGAGTTGGGCAGGGGAACAAATGTGAGTAGACGCTGCAGTTGGATCCTGCAGGACGGATTGCGGGAGCCCGTGCGGCCTCTCCTTCGGCCGCACGGGTGAGTTCGCAGGGCGGCGGGATACAGAACACACAGAATCCCGTCTCAGCAAAGGGCCGCCCCTCGTGTGCGAGACGGCCTTGCTCGTACAACCCACCGATTGGTACGCATCGTGTCATCCAGCCCCAGACGACGCGGCAGCCTCCGGGCTTGAGCTCCTCCGCAACCGCAGCTGACTGACGGCCTCGGCGTCGGACCGGTCAGGACGCGTCCTCGTCGCTCTCCTCAGTTGTCTCGGTCTCGAAGCTGACGCCTCGGTACTCCGGATGGTTACGGTCGACCGCGCCAGCAACGTGGAGGGGGACCGGATGGCGGGTGCGGGCGTCCCAGGCTAGGGACTGGTGGCAGAGTGCGGCGGCTAGCGCGGCCAGGTCCTGTGGTTGGTGGCCGTCCGGCCGAGGCACAGTGATCTGGGTCGCGGTGAAGCTGTGCCAGTCCTTACGGAGCAGAGCCTTTTGAAGCTCTTCGGGGATGGTGAAGCGGGTGCATGTGCTGCCGTTGATACTGGTCTGGCCGAAACCGTCGTAGGTGCGCGACTTCTGGGCGAGATACCAACTGGTGACCTTGGTGTCCGCCGTAGTGCGCTCGTGGAGCCAGTCATCGGGAGCTGCGGGCCGCTCTGGGTCGCGGCGGCGGGCGTCGGAGCGATCGACTGGGGTGGGGACCTCGCCGTACGAGGTGTTGATACTGACGACGGCGATCGGGCGGCCGTCGTCGTCAAGGCCGTCTCCTGGGAAGGGGCCGTTGCCGAGCTGGGCGTGCTGCAACCCAGGCCAGATGGTCCGGCAGGCTTCCGTGTCCACGAAGATGACGAGTGGGGTCTGGGCCGGCAGGATGCGCAGTGCCGCCTTGATGTGCTCGCGGACCAGCCCTGCGCCCTCCTTGTGGCGGGCGTGTCCTTCCACACCGATCGGTCCCGCGCCGAAGGCGGACTCCCCTTGCGGAAGGGGCTGCCAGGAGTGCGTGTGACGGTTGTACATCTCCATGCGCCAGGGCTGCTGCGGATCCGGGTGTGTATGGAGGGCTGTGAGGACTTCGACCATCTGGGTCTTGTTGGCGGCTCCGAATGTCTTGGTACTGACACGCTGTTGGCGTAGGTGCAGGCCGACAAGGATCGCGGGGCGGTCCAAGGTGACTCCGGGGGCGAGTCGTCCATCGACCGCTCCGAGGCGCAGGAACAGATCGCGGAGTCCGTTGATAGCCGGGTAGTCCACCCGAGGACGGGTTCGCTTGGGCTTTTCGCCCTTGTCCTCAACGGCCGGTTCACCGTCGACGCTTCCGGCCTGCGCCAGGAGTTCGAGTTCGGCCTCCAGCGCCTGGAGGGCCAGGTCCTGTGTTGCCTCGGCCGCGTCTTCGAGCTTGGGGGGCTTGGGCCGAGCACGCTGGGCGATGAACTGGGAAACCATGCCACGCCGGTGGAAGTGCCTGCGGAGGTCACGTTTCGGGTCGTAGCGGTCCGGGGTCTGACCCCGGCGAGGGGTGCGCTTCCTTGGATTCCAGATCGTCTCGACCCATACGCCGGTCAGGGCGGTGCCGACCAGGTCGGAGAGGAAGGCCAGTTCCAGGTCCCAGTCGACGGGGGTGGGAGAGACCAGCGCCGGCATGCGGTGGAGGCGGACGCGCAGCCGTTCGGTGAGTTGGTGATCGCGGTTGTCGTCCCAGTCCGCTGCCTGCGCCGGCTCTTCAAGGTAGGGGGTCAGGGCGGTGATCATACGTTCGCGGGTGTACTCGTCGTCGTAGAGGGCGAGGATGCGAACCTGGTCGTGGCCTGTCCCGCTCAGTGCCTGGTCAAGGTCCTCCCGTACGACCGGCCCCTTCGTGGTGCGCGTCACCTCGACATCGGTGCGCTCGTACGCGACCTGTTCAAGGCCGAGCTTGGCGGCTGCCTTCTTGATGTGGTTGGCGAGATAGAGGTTGAAGCGGGTTCCGGTGCCCTTGCCGAGCGGATGCTCGGTCGGGCCGGGGACCAGAGCGCGTACCGGGCCGTCCATGGTGGCCAGCGTCTCGTTGGTGCCGAGGTCGATGGCCTCAAGCTTGCAGGCTTCTACGACCTGTGCGGCGAAGTTGCGCGTGTAGGGCTCCCAGCCCTCACCGGTGCGGCGGTGGCCGACGGGCAGGCGCAGCACGGTGTCCTTGCCGCGGGCGACGAACGCGGTGCGCGTGCTGGCCCAGTGGGTGGCGAGCCTGCTGAAGGTCGGCAGGACGTGGATCCCGATCCGGGATTCACCGGGCAGGGTGATGACTCGGAAGTCGAGTTTGTGCATGGCGTAGCCGACCCTCGCCGGCCTCTCCGTCTTGCCTTCCAGGATGTGGTTCCAGGCGAGCAGGCTGCCCTTGGTGTCCATGAGCCAGTTCAGGCGCTGTCCGCCGCTCGGAGCTGAAGCACCGGGAAGGTTAAGCGGGGTCTTGGCGACGGTCGCGGCGAAGTTCCATGCCGCGACCTTGTAGAACCACTGCGGTGCGCGGGGCCGTCCCGAGTCCGCGTTTTCCACAAAGGACCCGAGCGCGCGCTCGTACTTCTCGGACTGGGCCAGGAGGGGACCGAGGGCGTTGTCGTCCGCTCCGCCTCGGATGTGCCGTTCCCAGCTGCGCACAGCCCGGGTGAGAAGGCGAGGTTCGATGGGGGCGGTGGTGACTAGGACCGCGGGGACGGCGAGATCGTCCTCGGGCGGGTCGAGGGTGTCCGGCATGATGACGACCGGCTGGTTGGTCACGGCGGACAGCGCCGTGGCGAGGCCGGCGTAGGCGGGGCGCAGGGGCTTGGCATTGTCGCTGTCGCGGAAGCGGGGCAGTTCGCTCCAGGCCTGAGCGAAGTCCTCACTCAGCGGGTAGAACACCGCAGAGCCGAGACGCTCGGGATCCAGGAGGTAGGCCAGGGTGGTCAGCATGCGGTGTCCAGGGAGTCGCGAGTGGCGGTGTGGTTGTCGGCGAAGGTGAAGAACGCCCGGAGGGCGGCACCGTTGGTGCTGAGGAGGACGTCGAGTTCGCCGGTGCGAGCCCAGTCGGCACGGAGCTGGCGAATGAGGCTGGGCAGGTCGGAGTTGCCCTTGGGATCGAGGAACGCATAGTCGACGAGCCGGAGCCGCCCGGGGGTGCCACCGCGTCGGGCGCGGCCCACCAGCTGAATGATGGAGGCGATGAGTTCGGCGGCGATTGCCTTCTTGGCGCGATGCGGCAGCGCGCTGAAGTAGCGTCGGCTGCTCAACAGCTCGTCGAAATACGTCCCGGCGGTCTTCTTGGACCGGTCTAGTTCGATCCAAGGGTGGGCGTGGACGCGCCGATCGTCCAGCGCCCGGGCCCCTACGTGGGCCAGCAGCTCGTCCGGGTCGTCGACGATGGACATGGGGCGCACGGCGAGCCAGATGGAACCGATGCGGGAGCGGCGTTGGCCGGGCGAGAGGATGTTGAGGCTGCGTTCGGCACGCTTGAGCGGGGCGATGAGGATACGGGCGTGGGCGCGGGCGCCGAAGTCCTCGAGCTGGTCTCCGGCGATCTCGATCCACGGCCGGTCGTCGGCCTCCGGCCCGTCCGTCGTCCCTGCGTCCGCGTCGGGCCGCACCGCGACCGCGATCAGGCCCGGTGGTGCGCCGGCTGCACGCATGCCTTCGGCCAGGTCACGGCAGCTCTGGTAGGACGTCGTGGCGAGCAGGATCGCATCCTGAATGCCAGGCATGTTCTCTGCTGCGAGGACTTCCAGTTCGCGCGACAGCTCGCTCCACAGTTTCATGCCGAGTTGTCTGGTGGCTTCGCGCCTCTGCTTGCCGGACAGCCCCGAGATCCGGATCAGCTCACCTTCCAGGCCGGGGATGGGACGGGCGTCGATGGTTACCTCGGAGCCCTCGTCCGGGACGACGAACATGGGCCGGGCGTGAATATGGTGCCGATGCGCCCCCGGCATGTAGGCGGTCGCCGACAGTCCGAGCACCACCCGCCGGTGCCCCGCCTGAGCCAGAGCGGTGATCTGTCCGAGGGATGTGATGTAGCTGTGGGGGTCGCCGCCGAAGGCGGCAGCGCTGAGCTTGGTGTCCTGGGGAGACTTGGGACTGTGGTCTTCGGTGAAGGCGAACACCAGTCGCCCGAGCGGGCCGTGCGGGATCGCGCGCCAGCTCTCGTAGCCGCCTACAGCCTGAGCGATCTCCTCTGCCGCCGGCACCCCGGCGAGCTTGAGCTGCGGGGCGTCGTGAACGAATCCGTACAACATCGTCCTGAGCGGCACGAGGAACATCCTGCGTACCAGCCGGTCGATGACTGCGGCACGGGTCTTCGTCACGGGAACCCAGGGGACGAGCATCTCGAACAGCTCGCCGCGTACGTGCTCCAGGACTCCGGCAGCGTCGCTGGTGGCCGTGATTTCCCGGATCGCCCGCGCGAACTCCCGCACATGCTCGGGCAGCAGATACGACGCGATCTTGCGATCGCAGACGGCTTCCAGGAGTGCTGCCGCGCCCGGGCTCGGCAGTGGATCAGGTTCGGCGGACACCTGAGTGGAATCGTTCACGAAAAAGGCCGCCAGATGCCTGGTCAGCCAGCCGTCCCAACGCTGCGGCACGATCCAACGTCTGCTCCCCTCGCTCTTACGACGCTTGTGGCCCGGCTCGTCGGGGAGTTGGTCGCTGAGAGTCAGATCGCCTCGGGACAGGTGCATCGTGTAGGTCTCGGCCAAGCGCCTGCACTCCGACACGTTCGAGCGCGTCCGTTCTTCAAGGGCCGCCGGCAGACGACCGAAGGCACTGACGAGCTGCGTGTCCACATCGATCAGCGGACGGTCGTGTCCGCGATCTCCCCATGCCAGGGTCAGCCCGCGCCCGGATCGGTCCATCACCGTCGACTGGAAGGCGTCGAGTTCGTCGATGAGGACGACCTGGCAGCGGCCCATGATGAACTGCTCCACGCTGACCTTCTCGTCCACCGTCCCGTCGTCCAGTTCCAGTGGGATGTGCATCCGGCCCGCGTAGAGGTTGGCATGCGTGGTGACGATGATCCGGGCCGAGCATGCCTGGCGGGCCAGCCGGAACTTGCCACAGTCCTGTTTGAAGGGGCAGACCTTCGGGGCCGGCATGCTCCGGTACGGTTCGCCCCGTTCCGGACGCACCGGGGTCAGCCTGGTACACGGTTCCCCGCCGGGTACCCAGGTGTCGACTGCCTCGTCAACCGAGGCCAGGGCGGGCAGTTGGCAGGAGTATCCGATCCGGGCGAACACCCAGTCGACGTACTCGGGATTCTCCGACCCCTTGACCGCTCGTTCCAGCTCCCGCATGAGGCTGTTCGGCGACATCAGCGGGACCACCACCTCCGAGGGGTCCACCCCAAGTCGCTCCCGGGTGTCCAACTTCTTCAAGTCCTGCTCGATGGCATGAGCGAGCTTCAAGGCGTTGGCGTTGGTGTCAACGACCAGGGCGACGGTGTGCCCCTCCTGCACCGCCCAGGATCCGTAGCTCCGGAGCATGACGCTCTTACCTGAGCCCGTGGGCGCGCTCAGGACTCGTGTCGTGCCCGCGGGCAGCCTCAGCGCCTTTCCGACGGCTTCGCCCCGCCCGGTCCGCATCTTTTTGAAGAAGGGGACGAGGGTCTCAACACGGAACGCCTTGCCTGGCGGTTCATCAAGCTGCGCGTTCAGGTCCAGAAAGTCCTCGACCTTGAGCACTGCTTCCACAAGCTCGGGAGCGGTACGCAGACGCTCGGTCCGTGGCGGCGGCGGGGCGTGGTGTTCATCGAAGGTGTAGTAGGCGAGGACCGGGGCGCTCTGGCGTCCCGCCATCGGCACACGCAGCGTGTGGGTGTACTCCCCCGGCTTCGCGACTGGGCTGGTGACCAGCTGCGAGGCCCGGATGTCGTCCAGTTCGGTCAGGAGCCGGTCGGCGCAATCGCGAGGGTCGAGGCCGTGGTGGGCGCCCACCTGTTCCTCGTCGTCGAGCAGCCGGAATCCTGGGATGTCACCCCTCAGGAAGTAGTCGCCCGCGTGATTGCGGAACGCGGTCTCGTTGGCAAGTTCGTTGGTCCGGTGGCGCAACAACCGACTGAGCCGGTGCTGGTCCTCCAGCGAAAGGCTGGCGTACTGGTCCCAGGCGTCGAACTTCCCGGTGAGCAGGAACTGAGCAGCGGTCAAAGAAGTCCCCGATCGGCCCTCCGCGGGGAAGTACACCTGTGCGCAGACACAGGCACAGGCGATCACGCGGGGCAGGAGCCTGGACTCACGCTCGCTGAGAACGTGCACGTCGGTCACAGGGCCCGCCTCGCCTCGGACAGCTTCTTCTTCACGATCCGGTTCACGTCCTCGACCCTCAGCACCGTGTAGTCGGGCAGGAGGTCCTGCAGCTCCTGGCGCTGCGCGATGCCCCGATGGTCCGGGAGGACGATGGTCTTCGCGGCGAGCGGCTTCCTGGCGATCTCGTCGGCCAGTGCGCTGGCACTGGCGACGTCCTTGAGGTCGACCGCCAGCGTCCACTGCAGCGACTCGATGGCGAACTTCAGGTCGTAGGCGTCCTGGTGCGGCCACAAGCTGACATCCAGGAGCGGCTTGCCGTGCCACTTTTTGTAAAGCGCGAGCTCGTCGACGCCAGGGACGACGATGTACCGCCAAACCGGCAACTCCACGCACACCGTCCGCCGGCCACCGTCGGTGCGCAGCAACCGAGCCGCAGGCTGGCGGCCTACTGTGTCATCACGCGGTCGGAGCTTGGGCGGCCGGCCGTCCTCCAGGCTGCGGATGCCGTACTCGGCGTTGTGCGCCCGATAACTGCAGCGCACCGTCACTCCGCTGACTCGCATGGGCCAGCGGCACGTTGGACACGGCCACCAGTGACGCCCCTGATGGACGCGGTCCGGCGGGAGCGGCGCATAGCGGACCGGAGGCTGGATCCCGGCGTCGCTGCACTGGTCGGCGATCGTCTCCAGTTCGCCGGCCGGATACTCGATCACGTACCGTCGGCGGGCCACGTAGTCCGCGTCGCTCGCACCGGTCTTGATCTTCAGGAACGCCTCGTTCTGCACGATCTCCTGCTGGAGCCAGGTCCAACTTGGCATCCATCCCCGCCCGCGGTCACCCTTTTCCAGCAGCGAGACGATCGCCGAGCACCCGTCGGAGTAGACGTCGTCACTGAGTTCGTCCCATTCCAGGACCGTCAGCCACCCCAGAGGATCGTCCTCGAACACCTCAGGGGCGATCTGCCGCAAGGGGTACCGCGACAGCTGGTCGACGAGTTCAGTCGGCGTCAGCGCGGTCCGGCCAGGGCCGAGAAGCGAGTTGACCACACCGGCCATGCTCATGATTTCGCGCCAGGCCCGCGGTTCGTCACGGCGGACCGTCCAGGCGTAACCGATACGGATGGCAGCACTGACCAGGGTGGTGCGGCGTCGGCTCAAGACAGCATCAAGCACCGTCACTCCTCCATCTCACTTTACTGAGTGTCCTTGACAGAGAGTTTTGTGTGGCAGGAATGATGCCTGGGTCCATCGGGGCACGACAACAAGCACGCGAAGCAGGCGTGTCGCTGAAAATTCATCCTTAATCAGGGCATTCATTAGATTTCCGGGATGAGTAACCCAGAGCTGGAGTGTTCGATCGTGCGAGCGTCTGTCGGCGTCGACTGCACCGTTTCACCCGACGCCGAGAGCCGCCTTGGCACCTGGCGAGGTAACCGTGCCCACCAGTCAGTGCAGAACTGATCGAGCTGACATCTGATTCAGGTAACGGACGGGCTGGATCAAGACAGAATCGCCCAACTTGGCATACCGGCTTGTGACTTCAGAGGTCTGCACCCGATGCTGCTGAGGTTCGGAGAAGCAGAAGGCGTCCGGCCATGGCGTCGTGCCATGGCGGCTTCTGACTCGCGGACCCTGGAGTTCCCGTGGACACCCTTGTCCTGCGGGCCGACTTGGCGTTCTCGCCTTTGTCGGCACGCCCTTCAGAGCCACCTCGGCTCACCCCTCGCCCCATGTGCGCGAGCGACCGGAGCACCTGCCGGAGCAGGTCCTCCCGTGATCTTCCTTCTTCGTCGGTAGGACGCACCCAATCCGACGGGAAGTCGCAGTGACCACACCTCCGTTCCAGCCGAGCGTCACCCAGCAGACGGTGCTCGTCGAGCACCTCGTCAACGCGGTGGTGAGCGACGCGACCGGAGAGGCCCAGGGCGACATCTGCCTGGGCGAGCCTCCGAGCGCCCGCTACTTCATGGAGAGTCTCGGCCCACACACCGTCGAACCAGGTGGTGTCGCCCCGAGGTACGGCCGCACCACTCCGGACAGCCTCGGATTCGAGTTCGAAGCCGAGAACGCCAGCTCCATCACCGTCAAGGCCCGTGCGTCGTTCTACTACGCGGCCCTTCCAACCCGCGCCCAACAGCGTGAGTGGGCCGGGGAGCGCGAGGAGTCCTACCGGCTTGCACCGCTGTTCCGGCGCCTGGGCGTGACGGTCGGGCCGGTCGAGATTGTCGTCGGGCACGAGACCGGGCTCCGCCAGACCCTGGAACGCGAGTTCCGGCACGCCTTCGACGAGGCGGTCCAGCTCGCTCTCCGGGACCCGCGGATCGACCGCCGTGCCGGGAACGACCGCAGGGAGCGGTTGGTACCTCCTGCAGCGATGACGGACGACACGGCATTCGAGCAGTGGCTGGCCCAGGAGGTTGGTGGGAACGCGGTCGTCCCGTCCCCCGCCGCACATGTCGTGGTCACGTCGAGGCTCGTGGCATCCGGAAGGCTCCGGGTGACCGTGACGCTGCAGAACCTTGCAACCGACCCCGTGGTGACTGTCCAGGGTCGCGGCAGTAACGCCGGCCGTACCCGTCGGGACGAGGCGAGGGACAACGCACTCTTCCGCGCGGGGCTGGAGGTCGAGGGCGACCGCCTGCTGCCCATCGTGATGGACCTCGGCGCCGATGCCTACCGATACTCCGGTGAGCTGGGAGCGTACGCCAACAACTGTGGCGTCGAACCCCGGTGGCACGATGGCCGACTTGTGGCGGTGCGCAGCGTACCGGTGCCACAGCACGACACACACCGCGCCGTGCCACGGACCGACGAGCGCTGGGGGTACACGACGCTCGCCTCCGACCCCCTCCCGGTTCTGGACGATCTCGCGGACGAGATGGAGGCATACCTGAAAACCCCCGCCTGGAGCACCACGGATCTCCAGGACAGGCCCGAGCTGGCCCACCGGAAGGACGCCGACCGGAGGGCCGCAGCCTTGGAGGTGGCACGCTTCCGCGACGGCGTCGGCTGGCTGCGACGGGACAGGCGTCTGCTGACGGCCTTCCAACTCGCGAACGAGTCCATGGTGGAACTCAACCAGCGCCAGAAGCGGCCGAGTCGGGGGTGGCGCCTGTTCCAACTCGTGGCCATCGTCAGCCAGCTCGGCGCGCTGGCCTGGCGAGAACATCCGGAGCACCTCTTCGCCCCGGGGCTCTGGGGCGACGACGAGGGCGTAGACCCGACCGAGGCAGCAACCGTCGTCTGGTACCCCACCGGGGGCGGCAAGACCGAGGCCTACCTCGGCCTGGTCCTGGTGTGCATGTTCTACGACCGGGCCAGGGGCAAGAAGGTCGGCGTCTCCGCCTGGTGTCGCTTCCCGCTCAGGCTGCTGACGCTGCAGCAGACCCAGCGGCAGCTCGACGCAGTTGCTGCGGCAGACACTGTCCGGAGCCGGAACGCCGAACGGCTCAGGGAGGCCGGCGGCGACCCGGGGTGGCCCTTCTTCATCGGCTTCTACGCCGGTGGCGGCAACACGCCCAACTCGCTGCTCTCCGACGGCATGCTCGACCGACTCCGGTCCAGCGAGGAGGCACGGCACACGTACCGGCTCGTCCACGACTGTCCATACTGTGGGGAACGGTCCATCCGCATCCCGGAACCCGACCCGTCGCGACTCCGCCTCGAACACGTGTGCAGCAACGAGGCGTGCGGGAAGACCCTTCCGATCGTCGTCGTGGACACGGAGATCTATCGCTACCTGCCCACGGTGGTGGTCGGAACGCTGGACAAGCTCGCCAACATCGGGCTGTCGGACCGATTCGGCGCGCTCCTGGGCGACGTCGACTGCTGGTGTGCCCCACACGGATTCGGCCGGGGCGGGAAGTGCCACGAACGTCACGCGCCAGGCCACGCGAAAACCACCCCCCGCCGTCTGGACACCCCTCTCTACGACCCCTCTCCCTCGTTGGAGATCATCGACGAGCTGCACATGGTCAACGAGGAACTCGGAGCGTTCTCGGGGCACTACGAGGGCCTGCTCGCCGAGGTCCAGCGCACCCTGTCCTCCCGGCAGCGCTCCGACGGGAGGGGGGTCAGGATGAAGGTGGTCGCGACCACCGCGACCATCCGCGGCGAGGACCGCCAGAGCGAGCACCTCTTCGGTCTGAGGTCTGTGGTGGTTCCGCTTCCCGGGCCGAACCTGGACGAGAGTTTCTACTGGCGGCTCGACCGGAGCCTCCCCCTGCGCCGCTTCGTCGGAGTCATGCCGACGCGTGGAACGGCAGAGATGACGCTGGTCAGGATACTGACGTCTGCTCACCGGGCGCTGTGGAAGCTCGACCGGCGCCAGGACCTGCCCGCAGCTGTCTCCGGCTGGCCCGACGACGAACTGCACGCGGTCGTGGACCTCTACCGTACGAGCCTCACCTACGCCACCACGCTCGTCGACTTCGGCCGTATCCGACGTTCACTGGACACCCAGGTCAACGAGGTCCTGCGTAGGGAGGGGTTCCCGGATCTCCGTGTGGCCGAGCTCAAGGGCGAGACGCGCTTGGACGAGGTGCGCGGAGTCCTGGACGACCTGGGCAGTACCAACGGCAACACGGGCATGGTCGTGGCGACGAGCATGGTCAGCCACGGCGTTGACGTGGACCGGCTGAACCTCATGTTGTTCAACGGGATGCCCAGGTCCATGGCCGAGTACATCCAGGCCTCGTCCCGCGTGGGCCGCGCCTACCACGGCCTCGTGTTCATGCTCTTCAACCCGGTGCGGGAACGGGACCGCTCGCACTACCGCTACCACGGCAAGTTCCACGAGTACCTGGACCGGATGGTTGAGCCGGTGGCCATCAACCGCTGGAGCCGTTTCGCGGTACGCAGGACCCTCCCGGGCATCCTCATGGGCCACCTGCTCCAGATCGCCAACCACGACTGGTGGCAGGAGGGCAACGCGCCCGGCCACCTCCACGATCTCTCGAAGATGCAGGCGGCCCTCCGTGACCCCGTCGGCGGGGGACTGGAAACGGTGCAGCTCACCCAGCTGTTGGAGGCGCTACACACGGTCTTCCAGTCCGAGCGTCCCGAGGGGGAGGAACTCCGACGCGACCTCGTGGACATGGTGGAGCATGCGCTGGCCAACCTGCGGTCGGCCGGTGCGTCCGCCGGTCTCGCCGGCGGGAACAGCCGTGGGTACCGCGCTACGGGCGACTACCTCGGCCTCGAGCACCGGCCCATGACCAGTCTCCGGGACGTCTCCGAAGGCATCCCGTTCCACGTCGTGTCCGATGGCAGGAGGTCGTGATGGCGTTCAACCCCAGGAATGACGACATGGCCCGTGGTCGCGGCCAGGTTCTCTACCGGTACCGTCCCGGGCAGACGTTCGATCACCGGGGCGGGTACACGGCTCAGGTGGTCCAGTTCGGGCGTGACGAGGAGTTCGACGGCCCCTCGCTCGACCGCGAGCACCTGGTCCAGGAGGCCACGAGGTTCGTACGCAGGTGGCGGGCCGCCGGCCGCGCGCTCGCCGGCGGAGCAGACCGGGCACCGGAGTTCCCCGGAGACGAGGACCGACTCGCGGCGCGCCACTACGAGGTCGTCGTCCCCGGCAAGGTCTTCTGCCGGGTCTGGCCCCGAGTTGTACGGTGCTCCAGTGGTGAGTGCGGCCACGTCTGGACGGCCACCGACCCCCGGCCCGGAACCGACGACTGGCCTCCGGCATGTCCCGCCTGCGGCAACGGTGTCGGAAACCGGCAGCTCCAGTTCGTCTTCGCCCATCGGTGCGGGGAGATGTCACCCATGCACCCCCCACACAAGTGTCCGCGGGGCCACGCTCGGTTCAAACTCGACGACCGCGCCAGTCGGTTCCGTGACTTCCGATGGGAGTGCATAAGCTGCGGCTTCCACCTCCCCGTGCAGCGGAGCTGCGTCAACTCCTCGTGCAGTTACCCGGACAAGTACATGAGCCCCCTGCTCCACACCGCGGGGACCGCTCACGTAGGCCAAGGCCTGACGCTTGTGAACGTGACCACGACCGAGGAGGCCACGCGTCAGAGCAACCCCCTCTACACCGCCGCGGTACTCGGCTGGTGGCTCGGGGAGATCACCGAGGACGAGTTCCGCCGACTCACCGACGGACACACGGTCGACGTCCCCGACGAGGTCGTCGAGAGCATCCGTGTGATGGAGGAGGCGGGACTGCACGACCAGGCACGGGCACTCCGATCACGGTTCATGCCGGTCGAGGTGGACCACCTGCGGGACCGGGTGGGCAAAGCTCTCGGTCTCGACACCGAGGGTGATGACGCGCGCGGGCTCGCGGCCGAGCTGCACACCTACCGGCGGGTCCTCAACCTGGAACGCCTGAGCGTTCCCCGTCTCCAGCGGGAGGCCAGGAACTCCACCCGTCGCGCACTCTACGAGCGGTACCCCGGGGTCCTCACCGCTGCCGGCCTGAGTCAGGACACATGCCTGGTGAGCGATCTCCCGATCACCTACCTTGCGATCGGCTACAGCCGAACCGGGTTCAGCCCCGAGGAGGCGGACCTCGTGCCCTACCGGGGGCGTGCCTCGCGGGGCGCACCCGAGAGGACCCTGCTGTACGCCCACCCCACCCAGGCGGAGGCGTTGCTCTTCCCGGTGGACAGGCAGCGGGTGAGCCGGTGGCTCGTCCGCAACGAACTCGTCAGCCGCAGCGCTCTCGAGGACGCCGGCGGTGTCGCCCAGTGGCTGGTGCACCAGCTCGGTCCGAGCAACGGTGAGGCCCTCTCCCACGAGACCCGCCCGGCACCGGGACATCCCGATCTTCCGGTCCACGAGCTGTTCGGTCTGCTCCACTCCCTGTCCCACCAACTGCTCCGAGCCCTCGCGGTGGACAGCGGCTACAGCGAGACGAGCCTGTCCGAGTACCTCTTCCCGTACGACCTGGCTTTCGCCATCTACCCCAACGGCGGGAGCGAGTTCAGCCTCGGCGCCATGCGGACCGTACTCGAGCAGAACCTGGACGCGGTTGTGAGCCGGGCCGTCGACAACGACTCCTGCCTGTACGACCCCAACTGCATGATCACCAACGAGGGCGCGGACCACGGTTGCCTCCAGCTTCCCGAGACCGCGTGCCAGTCCTGGAACCGGAACCTCTCCCGCTGGCACCTGTTCGGTTCTCCTGACGGTTCGAGAGTCGGGTACTGGGATCCGACCCTGTGAAACACCGGTGGGGAGGGCCCTGCTCCTGGTCTCTCCCCACCACCGGCCCTGTCGCGGGTCACAGGGCCTGTCAACGGTCGATCGTGGACGAGTGGGAGTCGCGTGTGAAACCCGAGTTGGACCTTCTGGACGCTATCTCCAGCGCTCGTGACCAAGTCCGTGCGCACCGGGCCTGGCGTTCCGGACCTGAGCGGATCTACGACCTGCTCCGGACAGCGACCAGGCTGCGGGCGATGGAGATCACCGCAGGGGTGACATCCGACCTGCCCTGGGAAAGCGTCCTCGCCCAACTCGTCGTCTGGCACCACGAGTTCCCCGTCGGCACGGGTCCGTGCCCGGAAGCCGACGCAACCGAGATCACTCTCGCCGCTGCCGCCGCCCAACACCTCGATCTGCTCGAGACCGGTGTGCGGACCGGCGCCTACCAGGTACGTCTGACCGGGAACGACTTCCGGGTGCGTCACCGCTGGAACGCGTCGGTCGAGGTCGCAGACATGATCCTCACAGAACGCGCCGTTCCCACCCACCTACCGGACCTGTCCGACGTGGAGCGCCGGTGGATCTCCACCAGACCTGTGAACTCCCGGACGGGACCGCCCCCGGAGGTCCTGCGGGCCGCCGTCGACCGCGCCTCGGAGACGATCGAGGCGTATCGGCAGGCGGTGCCCGAGGGGCAGGTTCCTGACTCGTTTCCGCTTGGCGAGGGGATGACCGCCGGGGACATGATCCGCGTCCTGGCCGTGGTCATGGGTCTCGCCTCGCTGTGTGAGGAGACAGCGCACCGTCTCTCCAGACTCGAGACAACCCTCGCCCATATGCCGGTCACGCGGTTGATGGACGTTCTGGCCGAGATGTGCCCGGCCGTGTCCGAGCCCCACCGGGCCCTGGTGGTGGAGAGGCTCACCTACCGGGCCGGGCGTTCGTCCAGGACCTCCCCGCTGGTACGGCACGGCGACTCCCTGATCATCTGTCCGCCCTTGGTCACCCCCAGGGCCGTGGACTCGATCATGCTTCGTTCCGCTGCCTACGACCCGCGAGGTTTCGGTCGAATCGGACGCGAACAGGGCGAGCGCGCGACGGCGTGGGCCGACTGGCTGCGCGCCACCCCGGGCGCCCTGGTCGCCGAGCGAGTCCCTGCGGTAAGGACCGACGGCCGGTCCGCTGGCGACCTTGACGTGGTCGTCGTGGACCCGGCCAAGCGTGTCGGTCTGTGCCTCGAGATCAAGTGGCCGATCGAGGCGCTGTCGCTGCCCGAGGTCGTGAAGGTGGAGAACTGGGTCACCTCCGCGGCCCGGCAGCTGGACCGCCTGAGGGGAGAGCTTCGGGAGGGCGAAGCGACGGCCCGTCTGCCGCACGGCTGGCCGACGTTCGGTGCGGTCGACTGGACCTGGTGCGTCGGCACCCCGCAACAGCTCTCCCTGCGTCCCCTTCCCGTGCCGGAAATGCACGCCACCTCCCTCCGGTACGTGCAGGCCCTGGGAACGCCACCCGACCTAGACGCGCTCGTGGGAGTACTGGTGAGGCCCGACCTACCGACCGAGGGGGTGCACTTCGACGTGGCGAAGAGGTCCTTCCCCGTGGGGCGTCGCCGGGTACGCCTGGATACGCTCGGACTGTCCGTGGACCTTTGGCACCCTCGGTTCCGGTAGGACTGCGGTCCGGTTTCCGATAAGTACATCGGATTCGCTAGGATCGCTCGGGGGCAGCATGCGAATGCTGTGTGCGATGTGAGCGAGACATCGGCTGACTGATCGCGAGCCCGTCACATCCCAACTCACGGGACCGGCAGCCACGAAGTGACCGCCTGCCGAAGGACCCGGTTCGGAGCGTGCTGGTGGAGTTCGACGTCGCAGCTCCCGACCCCGCAGGCATGGTCGCGTCCCTGAGCTCCCTCGGTTACTCGCTTCCGGCGGCCATCGCAGACCTGATCGACAACAGCATCTCCGCCGACGCGCAGAACATCGACGTCGACTTCACCTGGGCCGGCCGGGACTCGTGGGTCTCGGTGGTCGACGACGGTACCGGCATGACCGAGAAGAACCTGATCATCGCGATGACCGTTGCGGCCCGTGGTCCCGGAACGCCGCGTACCTCGACGGACCTCGGACGCTTCGGAGTGGGCCTGAAGTCCGCGTCGTTCTCTCAGGCCCGTCAGCTGACCGTCGCCACCGCCACCGACGGCACATGGCACACACGTACCTGGGACCTCGACGTCGTGGAGAAGTTCGGGGAGTGGAGGCTTCTGCGGGGTGCAGGCCCGGAGACCACCGCGCTGGTGGAGACGCTCGTTGCCGACAGGACCCATGGAACGGTGGTCCTCTGGAGACAACTCACCGGCTACCGCTCCGACGAGGTCGCCGAGGACGACGAGAAGACGCAGCAGCAGTTCTACGCGGAAGCCGAGCGCACAGGTACCCACCTCGGCATGGTGTTCGCCCGCTTCCTCACCGGCGCCTCACGTCGGCAACTGCGCCTCTCGAACAGTCCGGTGGAACCCTGGGATCCCTTCCTCGCCTCCCACCCCTCCGTGCAGCGGCTTCCGGCGGAGGACCTTCCACTCGCAGACGGTTCCGTACGGGTGGAGCCGTACGTCCTGCCGAACGCACAGCGCCTGTCGGTCTCCGCCTACCAGGCGGCAGCGGGTCCTCAGGGGTGGCTCGGCCAGCAGGGCTTCTACGTCTATCGACGGGACCGTCTGATTCTGGCCGGGGACTGGCTGGGTATCCGCGGGCTGCGACGTGAGGAGAAGTTCAGCCTCGCGCGCATCGCGGTGGACATCCCCGCCGAGAGTGACGCGGACTGGGCCGTGGACGTCCGGAAGGCCAGCGTCGTACCGCCGGTGGCCCTCCGGGGGCACCTTCGGCGGATCGCCATGCACGCACGAGGCCAGGCAGCGGACGCGCTGCGGCACCGGGGACGCATCGCCGCACGCCGGTACGGGGATCCTCTCCGGTACGTCTGGACCGTCCGCAGGGATGACGGCAGGATCAGTTGCAGGATCAACAGGAGTCATCCGCTCGTCCAGGAGGCCCTCAAGGGCGGCCAGGGGGACGGTACCCGCCTGCGCGCGCTCCTCCGTCTTCTGGAGGAGACCGTTCCCGTGACCGCGCTGCGGGTTCTGCACGAGACGGACTCCCTCGACGACCCCGAGCCCTTCGGCGGGCCGGGGCCTTCGGACGAGCAGACACTCGAAGTGGCACAGCAGGTCTTCGAAGTCATGCTGGGCCAGGGCCGGACGGCGGAGGAGGCGCGAGCCCAGCTCAGGCTGATGCCACCCTTCGACCAGAAGCAGGGGTTCTGGAACGAGTGACCGCACTGTCCTGACCGCACTGTCCGTACCCACCTCTAATCTACGCAGCGTCAGATCTGTCGGCCCGGAGGTCCCCGTGAGTCCCACCCCTGATGACGCCATCGCCAAGGCCACGCAGGCAGCACTTCTGTTCCTGCCCACCGACCACCAGGCCACCCCGGACGAGGTGGAACTGGCCGTCAACACGGCCCTCAGCGTGATGACGGCCCAGGGTCTGAGTGTTGACCGACAGCAGCTGACCAAGGTGCTGGAGGCGATGACCTCCGTATTCCAGGAGTCCTCGTCGGCCCTGCACAACGACGAGGGCCACCTGCCGTGGCTTGCCGACGCGAAGAACGACCGCGAATGGGACTTCTGGGACCGCTACAAGCGCTACCTGCAGATCGTCCGCAAGCTACCGCCCCGTGTCGTGTCACGGCTCGACCAGAGCACCGACGACGTCCTGGGGGAACTCGAGGACCCCCGCCGCCTTGGAGAGTGGCACCGTACCGGTCTGGTGATCGGGCAGGTGCAGTCCGGCAAGACCGGTGACTACATCGGACTCGCCTCGAAGGCAGCAGACGCCGGCTACCGCCTCATCGTCGTCTTCGCCGGCATCCACAACGACCTGCGCAGCCAGACCCAGCAGCGGATCGACGAGGGGCTCCTGGGGTTCGACTCCCAGTACCAACTGCGGTCCGACCAGAAGGGCGCCAACTACAAGATCGGCGTCGGGGCGATGTCCCATGTGAAGAAGCTCCCTGCGGCGTCCCTGACCAACAGCGCCGAGAAGGGGGACTTCGACCGCAAGACGGCGTCGAAGGCGAATCTCCCGATCGGCAGTTTCCCGATCGTCCTGGTGGTCAAGAAGCACCGGCGTATCATCGACTACCTCCGCACCTGGGTCACCGAGGTCCACGGCGAGGAGGACCCTGCGACCGGCCGGAAGATCGTCCGTGACATCCCCCTTTTCGTGATCGACGACGAGGCGGACAACGCCTCCATCAACACCTCGAAGGACCCGGACACGGAGCCGTCGAAGATCAACGCCGCGATCCGGCAGCTGGTCAACAGCTTTCAGAAGTCCTCGTACGTGGGCTACACCGCGACCCCGTTCGCCAACATCTACATCGACCCCGACGCCGACCACGACGAGCTGGGGAGCGACCTGTTCCCCGCAAGCTTCATCCGCGCCCTCCGCGCCCCGTCCAACTACCTCGGCCCTGAGCGGCTCTTCGGTCTCCGCACCGACGACGAGGACGAGGACGACGTGGAACCCCTGCCGCTCGTGCAACGGATCAGGGACACCGACACCTGGATGCCCGACAGGCACAAGCCCAGCCACGTGCCGTCAGACACCCTCCCCGCCTCCCTGAGGACGGCGATCCGCTCGTTCGTCCTCACGTGCTCCGCACGCCGGGCACGCGGCCAGGTCGCGGTGCACAACTCGATGCTCGTACACGTCACCCGCTTCACCGCCGTGCAGGGGCACGTACGCGAGCAGGTGGACACCTACGTCCGGCTTCTGGGCGACAGCCTCCGGGACCGGTACGGAAGCGCTGCGGCCCAGTGCACGGAGGAGTTCCGCCAGCAGTGGGAGCGCGACTTCGTCCCCTCGACCCTGCAGTTCCCCGCTGACGAGGCCGAACGACTCGAGTGGACCGACGTGGCCGAACAGCTCCTCCCCGCGCTCCGCAAGATCTCGGTGAAGGCCGTGAACGGCACCGCCCGCGACGTGCTCGACTACGTCGAGAACCGCAAGAACGGTCTCTCCGTGATCGCCATCGGCGGCGAGAAGCTCTCCCGGGGGCTGACGCTCGACGGCCTGTCCGTCAGCTACTACCTCCGGTTCTCGAAGACGTACGACACCCTTCTGCAGATGGGCCGCTGGTTCGGCTACCGGCCCGGCTACGAGGATCTCTGCCGTCTGTACACGACGCCCCAGCTCGTCGACGCCTACGCAGAGATCACGTCGGCAACCGACGAACTACGCCGGGACATCGAGGAGATGGCCGCGCTCGGGCTCACCCCGCGGGAGTTCGGCCTGAAGGTCAGGACCTCGTCCCTGGGCCTCGGAATCACCGCGGCCAACAAGATGCGGCAGGGAACACGGGTCCGGCTCAGCTACTCCGGGGAGATCGCCGAGACCACGATCTTCAACCTGAACGAGGAGGTGGTCCAGCACAACTTCGACACGTTGGACACCTTCGCCAGAAGTCTGACGGCCCTCGGCGCCCCCACTGTCGACGAGGACAACGGCAGCGTCATCTGGGAGAACGTGCCGCCCGAGGAGATCGCAGCGGGTTTCTTCGACACCTACCTGACGGACCGTAAGGCACATCGGGTGCGGCCGGCGTTCATCGCCGCGTACATCCGCCAGAGCGCGCGGTACGGAGAACTGGGGAACTGGACCGTCCGTCTCGTCAGCAAGTCGCCCGCCGAGAACCCGGTCGACATCGCAGGCCACAACGTCGGTCTGGTGACGCGGAAGACACCCCATGCCACGACAGACGGCCGCTACACGATCAAGCGCGTCCTCAGCCCCCTGGACGAGAGCACCGACCTGGACGAGGGACAGAAGGCAAGGGCTCTCGCTGCGGTCAGGAAGGCCGCCGAGGGCAAGACGAACCGCAACGGCGAGCCCCGCGACCCGAAGGTCCCGACGGGACGCCCCCTGCGGGATCAGCGGCGCACCGACCAGCCCCTGCTGCTGGTCTATCCGATCGCCCCGCCGGCCTCCAGCGCCCTCGGCGCCTCGACGCCCCTGGTGGGGTTCGCGGTGAGCTTCCCGTTCTCCCAGTACCAGAGCAAGACGGAGTACGTCGTCAACGACATCTGGTGGAAGCAGGACATGGAGATGGACGACGTGGAGGACGAGGACGAGTGAACATCGACGAGGAGCTCTGGCTCGAGTTGGAGGAGCCCCAGGCTGGTCAGGGTAGGTCGACCCGCCGCGTGTACCCCGAGTCGCCGCACGACATCCACGTGTCCGTCACCCACCCGGGACGCCGGCGGATGCTGCTCCTCAAGGCCGGCGCCCGGGCGGCCGACGGCATCGTCCGGTCGGTCGGCGAGCTTCCGCGGACGGCGGGTCTCGACCTGTGCATCACGGCCCAGTCGCGTCACGAGTACGAGCTGCAGGTGTCCCTCACGGCTGACGAGCTGCGTGAGGTGTTCACCCCGCTCGTCTCGGACATCGCGTCCGCGGTGAAGGACGCGCCCACCACGGAGACCGCCCTCGAGGCAGCCGTGCGGCGGTTCAGCTCCTGGCAGCAGCTCCTGCGGACGGTCGGCAAGAACGGTCTCACCGCCGACACCCGACGAGGGCTGTTCGGCGAGTTGTACTTCCTGAACGAGTACGTGCTGCCGTCCGTGGCCCAGACCCCGGGAGTCCAGGCATGGACCGGGCCCGGTGGAAGCAACCAGGACTTCCAGCTTCCCGACGTGGCCGTCGAGGTGAAGACGACCACCGCGAAGAACCCGCGCACCGTTCGGGTGGCGAGTGAGCGGCAGCTCGACAGCACGGGCACGCCGGCCCTGCTCCTCACCCTGATGTCCGTCGACGAGCGGCGCGGCGGCTCGGGAGAGAGCCTGAACGCTCTGGTGGACCGTATCCGTCACCGGCTCACTAACCCCGCAGCCAGGTCACGCCTCGACAGCCTGTTGATACAGGTCGGCTACCTGCCGGGACACAGGGACCTCTACGACGAACCCCGCTACACCCTCCGCCAGGCGGAGACCTGGGAGGTCCGTGAGGGCTTCCCCCGGCTGATCGAGTCGGAACTTCCTGCCGGGGTGGGCGACTGCACCTACAACATCAGCACGTCCGCGCTCGACGACTACCGTGTCACGACTGACCAGGTCACTGCCTTTATCAGAGGAACCGATGGCTGAGCTCGACCTGAACGACTTCGCCCGCACACTCATCGCCGACACACAGGCGACTGCGGAGGCGGAGCAGACCTCCATCCCGGGGACGTTCACCCGCCGGGTGCTGGAGGACCTCGAGCTGGCCGGCGTGGTGTCGAACACCTTCACCGCCTACCACAAGGCCCATGGTGTCGAGGTGTACGGATACGGCCTGGGCGAGGCCAACGGGAGCCTCGACCTGTTCATCACCGACTTCAGGCTGACCCAGTGGGAGGACAAGCTCACCAAGGCGGAGTCGGAGAAGCTGTTCAGGCGCCTGCTGACCTTCGCCCGCCGGTGCGGAAGCATACGGCCGAACCTCGACGAGCACTCCGACGTGCGTGACATGTGCGAGGCCGTGGAGAAGGCGCTCGCCGACGTTCCGAGGATCCGGCTCTTCCTGCTGAGCAACCGGGTGAGCACGTCGGCTGCTCCGGCGCCGACGGAGCTGGGCGGCATCCCGGTCACCCACGAGATATGGGATCTGAGCCGTCTGCACCGTCAGGCGACGTCCGGGATGATCGGAGAGCCCATCGTGGTCAACTTCGATCCCCCGCTGCCCTGCCTCTCGGCTCCGAGCTCGGAGCCGAACCACTCGGTGGTTCTCGCGGTCGTTCCGGGCCAGAGGCTCGCCGAGCTGTACGACGAACACAGGACCAGATTTCTGGAACTCAACGTCCGTTCCTTCCTGCAGACGCGCGGCACGGTCAACCGCGGCATCAAGGACACCCTGCTCAAGGCGCCGGCGCGTTTCCTGGCCTACAACAACGGCATCACCGCCACGGCGTCCCACGTCGACTTCGTCGAGAGCGAAGACGGGGAGTACGTCGCCATCAGAGAGATGCGCGGTCTGCAGATCGTCAACGGCGGTCAGACCACGGCGTCCCTCCACCACGTGCTCGTCGGTATGAAGGGCGACCTCTCGCAGGTGCGCGTCCAGATGAAGCTCACCATGGTCAGGCCCGAGCACCTCGCGGAGATCGTTCCGAAAATCTCCCGGTTCTCGAACACGCAGAACAGGGTCTCCCTGGTCGACTTCAGCTCCAACCACGAGTTCCACGTCGCCCTCGAACGGATCACCCGGACGCTCTGGGCCCCCGCGGCGGACGGAAGTAGCCAGGAAACCCGCTGGTTCTACGAACGCGCACGGGGCCAGTACGCCGACGAGCTGTCGAAGGCCACCACCCCTGCGGCGCAACGCAAATTCAAGGTGCTGTGTCCCACCCGACAGAAGTTCAGCAAGTCCGATCTCGCGAAGTACGTCCACTCCTGGGGGCAGTTGCCCTACTTCGTCAGCCGGGGTGCGCAGAAGAACTTCGCCGAGTTCATGATCCGTGTCGAGGAGTCCACGCCGACCGTCGACCTCAGGTACTGCCAGCGCGTGATCGCCATGGCTCTGTTGTTCAAGGCCGTCGACAAGGCCGCGGCCGAGCACGGGGCGGGCAGCCACAAGAGTCTGGTCACCACCTACACGATGGCCCGTCTCTCCCTTGCGACAGACCAGCGGATCGACCTGGACCGCATCTGGCGGGAGCAGGACGTCACTCCGGCCCTCAGGGCGGCCCTGGACGAGCTGTGCCCCCGGGTCATGCGTGTCGTGGTCGCCGCGAACAAGCACGTCGGTGAGTGGGCGAAGCAGTCCGCGTGTTGGGACGCCGTCTCGCGGGTGCGCTGGACAGTGCCAGAGACACTGGCTGACGAACTGTTGGAGCAGCCGGTCGAGATGGCGGCCCAGCCCGTCGGCGGGGACGAGGCCGTGGACGAGGTCGAAAGCATCGCCGTGGAGGAGTGGGACGCCATCGGGCAGTGGGCCAAGGAGACCGGGAACCTCGAACTTCCCGAACGCCAGCTGGCGTTCACGGTCGCCAAGCGACTCGACACCGGCGAGCTGATCCCCGCCGCCCAAGCGGTCCAGGCCCTGCACGTACGGCGTGAGGCTCTGCGCCTGGGGTTTCGTCCGACGTCAGCGTAGCTGGGAGCCTGACGGCTCCTACGCGACGCACTGGGGAACGCTAGAGCCGACCATCTTCGAGGAGGTCGCGGACCGCGTCCTCGGCCCGCCGGAACACGATACGTCCGTCACCGTCGCTGAACGCGAGCAGCTCGGTGCCGGGGCTGATGCCAGCTTCAGCCAGGAGCCCCAGCGGGATCTCGACCCGTCCGCTGTCGTCGACTCGCAGTTCTGCCGGTTCTCGGATCATGGCCCCCAGTCTGCCACCGTGGAAGCGCGGGACGAGGGCCCGCCGAAGAGAGAAGGTGACGAACACGGGTGACGAATGGGTGAGTACCCACGAGGGCGAGCACCTTCGCGGGCGCAGGATCCGAGACACGGCTCCGGAGCGATCCCTGCGGAGCGCCGTGCACCGGCTCGGGTTGAGGTTCCGCCTGCACCGGAAGATCGCAGCCCGGTGCACGGCGGACTTCGTACTGCCGAAGCATCGGGTCGCGGTCTTCGTCGACGGTTGCTTCTGGCACGGGTGCCCGGAACACGGACCCCGCCGTTTCCAGGGCCCGAACGCACGTCTGTGGTCGGAGAAGATCGCGGCGAACGCCGCGCGGGACCTGCGGAACACCGAGGCCGTAGAGGCTGCGGGGTGGGTCGTGGTCAGGGTCTGGGAGTGTGAGATCCGCCGTGACGCCGACGCCGCAGCGCAACGTGTGGCGTCGGCGACCCTCCGGGTACCCGGAGCTCCCTATTCCTAGTCCTCCGTGCCCGCGAGGGTGAAGAGGTCATCGGACAGGGCGTCCTTGCGCGGGCAGTACGCAGCAAGGGGGCACTCGGAGCAGACTGGCTGCTTCTCCCTGCACAGCTCCGCGCCGATGAGCCGCAGGGCCGCCATGCGGAGAGGCGCGTCGTCGCCCGCTCCGACGAGTTTCACCAGGTGAACCCGTCCGTCACTCAGCCTGTTGCGGTCCACCTCCGTGTTGTTCAGCCTCGCGGCCACCCGCAGGGTTCCGTGGCCGACCAGCATGAGGTCATCACCACTCAGCAGCCGGTAGAGCGCTTCCTCACTGGGCTTCAACGCCAGTTTTTCGAGTACGGACTCGGGCTTGTTCCAGATCAGGGGCTGGTCCACGAGGGGCGCCAACCGATCGATCCGGGCTCTGACAGCATCGGTGGGTGCCGCCTCGACCAGCCTCCCGAAGACCGGCGACGTGAGCCGCTTCGCCTTCCGGACGGTTGCCATCAGCCCTGCCAACACCGTGGGCTTCATCTTCGACATCGACACCACTGCCATCACCGCCGCGTGGAGTACGACGGGCTTCACTGCGGGTAGTTGGTACCAGTCGACTCCGCCACGCCTCCGGTCCGCCCAGTCGGTGAGCGTCTGCCGCACCTCCCGCCAGTGCGGTCGCAGTCCGGCAGAGGGCGGCTGCACTCCTTCGAGCGGCTTGAGGACCTCGGCCGCAGCCTCGCCCAGCAGGGGGGGTACCGCGTTGCCGATCTGACGGAACGCGTCACTGCGCGTGCCTGCGAACCGGAACCGGTCGGGGAACGTCTGGAGGCGGGCCGCCTCACGCACGGTGAGAGTGCGCGCCTGGTCAGGGTGGATGTACCAGTAACCGTCCTTGGCGATGTGAGCTGTGATGGTCCGGCTGAGGTCGGCCCAGTCGAGCTTCTTGTACTTGTCCGTGAAGTGGTTGGCCTTGTACCGACGCAGCCCCTCGTCGATCTCCGAGTACAGGGTCTTGGAGTCCATCTCGGTGAAGATCTCGAAGTCGTCCTCCCGGACCCTCCGCGTCATGTGGTCCCAGACCAAGCCCTTCTCTGCGCCCTCCCTCATGGTCTTCGCGAAGGCAGACGGCTGCCTCGGTGACCTGTAGTCGAGTTTGCGACTTCCGACGCGTTCCAACGGCACGACGTCAAGCTTCGGAAGATCGCCGATGGCGTCCCGCAGACTGGTCCGCTTCGCGTCAGGATCACGCCAGGCAAAACTGTCCACGTCGTTCCGAGCCAGCAGTATCAGGCGCTTGCGGTGCTGCGGCACGCCGTAGTTCCAGGCGTCGACGAGGCGGACCTGGGTCGCGTACCCCAGCTCCTCCAGCTCGTCCTCGATCATGCGGATGACGAAGAAGTCGTCACCGAGGCCCATGTCGGGCACGTTCTCCATGAGCACTACGCGCGGGCGGAGCCTCTTGACCACGTCCAGGTAGGCAACCCAGAGTTCCTTGCGACGATCCAGCGGATCACGATTGTGTTTCTTGACGAGATGGCGGATCTTGCTGCGCCCTGCCCTGCTGAACGGCTGGCACGGGGGGCCGCCGGCTACCAGGTCGATCTTCGCCGGTCCCACCAGTTCCACGAGCCGGTCGCGCTCCGAGGGATCCCCGAGGTCCATGTGGAGGCTCATGCCGGGGAAGTTCGCCGCGTGTGTCTCCAGCGCGCGTTCGTCGAAGTCGACGGCGGCTGCAACGGTCCATCCAGCCTTCTCCAGGCCGAAGGTCAGACCACCGGCACCCGAGAAGAGGTCTACCGCCAGCTGCTTCCCCTCGCCGAAGGTTTTTAGCCACTCCGGGAACCCGTCGGGGGTACAGCTGTTTTTGTGCGGGTCGAGTTTGAGGTAGTCGCTCCGCTCAAGAGGCACACCGTAGTACCCCCCCGGTTGCGCTGCCACAGTCCAACCTCCGCCACGACGAGATGAATGAGCACCAGGAGATCACGGAAGTGGTGTCCAGATCAAGGTACGAGGCCTGTTCTGAGCTGCTGAGTCGGGCGGCCCAACCAACTGCGACCGGCGCTCACAGACGCCGGGGAGGCGTCCAGAGGTTGTTGTTCTCCAGGCAGTGGTCTGATGCATTCGGGACACCCATCGTAAGGGACACAACGACCTGCGAGTTGCCGCAACCCAACCGAAATACTACACAGAGTGACCATTCGCGTCTGTATGGTCGCGCGATACCGCGGACGTCCAGCACTTTAGCGAGGACTGGAACGGCGCGCTGCCGCATCGGCTCTTCACCCAGCGGAAGATGGCAGGCACCTTGGACTTCACCCGCCGGCGGACCGCCAGAATTGCTAGCGAGGCACATCCCCTTTCCGCCGAACTGACCCCGCATAGTCTCGGCGCGTGGTCACCACGACCCGCCATCGTTCGCGAGTCCGCTGTTGCCCATCGATCCACCGTGCTCGCGGTACGTGTTCGAGGACCGGAAGGTCAGCCATGAAGTGTGCGATTTCGACGTAGTAGGCGTAGCCGCCGCTTTCGGCGAGGTCGCGCAGGCGGGAGATCCCGGCTGCCAGCTCGCCTTGCGCATCCAGGACCGCATGGTGGAAGCACATGGCCAGTTGGAGTTTGGCCGCCGCGCAGGAGAGGCCCGAGACACCGATCTCGGCGAGAAGGACGGCGGCCCGGTCCTGCAAGTCCCCGGTGCACCCGGCATCGCGGGGGATGACGCGTTCGAAGTCCCCTTGACGGCTGAGGGGCAGGCCCAGATCCAGGCAACACGGCGAATGTCCGCAACTCCACTTGGTTCGAGCCCCGTTCCCCCGTCGACGCCGACGGCGCTCCGAAGACCGACAGGCTCCCTCACAGAGGCAGCCCGACAGCGCGGAATAACCGTGCTCTCCGGTCGATTGTCCGACTGTTGACATCGGGGAGGAGGGGGAGGCTGGTGACCGACCTGAAGCTGTTCCGGCTGGATGCCGATGGCCGGGACGTCGAGCTGCGGGGTTCGACGGTGGCGCTGGAGGTGGAGCTTCAGCGTCGGATCGAGGCGGGGATGGAGGCGATGCTCAGCATCCGCTTCCTGGCGTCGGAGTACCCGACCGGCCCCTGGCACCGGGGCCGGATCGACACGCTGGGGCTCGACGAGAACAACACGCCGGTGCTGATCGAGTACAAAAAAGGCGCCGATAGCGGGGTCATGTCACAGGCGGTCTCATACCTGTCGTGGCTGTGCTCCGCACGTCACGAGTTCGAGGCCCTGGTCAAGGAGAGGCTGGGTTCCGAGGCGGCCGAGGCGATCGACTGGCGGAACCCGCGGATGGTCTGCATCGCGGCCAGCTTCTCGCACCACGACCGGGTCGCGGTCCACCGTCTTCACGAGCGGATCGACCTGGTGCGTTACCGCGTCTTCGACGGCGGGCTGCTGAGCCTGCTGCTGATCGAGTCCGCCCCTGGGTCTGCGAGACCGGCTTCGGCTCGGCGGCAGGGTCAGGAGCGGGAGGTGGCGGCTGGTGCCAGCAGTGGAAGCGGGAAGCCGTCGGTCCATGCGACCCAGGGCGCGGCTCCCGCTTGCCTGCGGGACCTGTACGGCGAGTTGGACGAGACCCTCACCGCGTGGGGCGAGGTCGAGGTGGCTCCGCTCCTGCACTACATCGCCTATCGGCGGATGGTGAACCTCGCCTCGGTGATCTTCCGCCCGAAGCACGAGGTGATCCTGGTCTATCTCAAGGTCGACCCGGACACGGTCGAGCTGGAGGGGGGCTTCTCGCGCGACATGCGCGGCATCGGCCACCTCGGGACGGGCGACCTGGAGGTTCGGATCGCCTCTGCTGCCGACCTGGAGAAGGCGGGACCGTTGATCCGGCGGGCGTTCGAGGCGGCCTAACGCAAGAGGAAGGGCGGCTGGTGCATCGGTTTCTCGATGCTCCAGCCGCCCTTTGGCGTCTGCGGTCCGTCGGCCCTGGTCTGGTCGTTCTCATGCTCATGCCTCCGGCCCGGCCAAGACGAAGTCGTCCTGGGTCAGAGCGTGTTGCGTTGCCTGCAACAGTCGCTGTTCTGCCACGTCGGCGTAGTGCGACGACAGCTCGACGCCGACGAACTGCCGGCCCTCGCGCAGGGCGGCGACGCCTGTCGAGCCGCTGCCGGTGAACGGGTCGAGGACGGTGCCGCCTTCGGGGCAGATCTGCACGAGCTGCTGCATGATCTCGACGGGCTTCTGGGTGATGTGGACGCGGTCCTTGCGGGGCTGGGAGGCGATGAAGTGGCCGGGCAGATAGAGGTCCCGGTTCTTGTCGAGGCTGCCCTTGACACCCCAGGTGATGAACTCGGCCGACTGCTTGAACCCGCCCTTGCGGGGCCGGCTGGCGGGCTTGATCCAGGGGATCGTGCCGCTCCAGGTCCAGCCCGCCATCTGCAGGGCGTCGCTGGTAGTCGGCTCCTGGCGCCAGTCGGAGAAGACCATGGCGACGGAGTGCTCGGCGGCGGCCCGGTACGCCTCGGTGAGCAGCGCGGTCAGCCAGCTTCGATAGCTCCGCTGATCGCGGTTCTCTCCGGGGAAGTTCTGCAGGTCATGCGCCGATCCGCTGGTGACGTACTTGGCGCGGGCGGTGCGGCCGGTGCGGTCCGAGCTGGTGCGTCCGCCGGAGTTGTACGGGGGGTCGGTGATGACGGCGTTGACGCTCTCGTCCGGGAGGGTCTTCAGCACGGTGAGGGCGTCGCCTCGGTGCAGCGTGTAGCTCATGTGCGGGGCCTCTTTCAGGGCACGACGGGACTGGGCCCGCTCCGGACGGCGGTCAACAGCGGCCGTTCGGAGCGGGGTTGCGCCGGAGGTTAGCTGCGATTTCCGGCCGCGCCTAACGAGCCTGTGCCGTGCTTCGGGCCTGGGTTCGGCGGTCGTTTGGTGCGGCCGGAATCCCGGTCTACTGTCTCGCCGTGTCACCGAGGCGGAGCCCAGCTCCACCCCCGATGACCTGTGCTGATCCGTGTTGCCGCGTCCAAAAGCACGGCCCGGAGGGCACGTTGACCCCCCGTTCTCGAAGCCGTGAGGAGACCCGGTGCACCGCCTGAGATTACGAGCGCGGCCGGCTGCCGCGCATGACCTGAATCCGGCGTCCGGGAGCTACCAACTCCCCTGACCCGGGCCCGCCCTGAGAGGCGGATTCACATCGGCGCGGTGCCGACGGCTTTGCACGAGAAGTCGGCACCGCGCCTCCTACGAACCGCGAGGAGCCGCTGCGATGCAGCACGCCCTGATACGCCCACGCCCTGACCCAACCCCATTGCCCGGCCGGGCTGTCCGCCCCTGCGAACGGCGGCGGCGATGAAGAAGACCACCGGAACCGTCGTCGGTCTCTTCGCCTCCGGTCCGCTACTGCTGGCCGTTCCGATCCTCGGTATCGCGGCCGGGAGTGCCTCGGCCTCCTGCTCGACCGGCGGTACACAGGCTGTGGATACCTCGGCCGTTGCCGCTCAGGTGAAGGCGATCCTGGACGACGGAGACAAGGGAACAGTCTCCGTGCCGGGCCTGGACGACCCGGCCGAGCAGGTGCCCAACGCCAAGACCATCCAGGCCACCGGTGTCGCGATGAACATCCCGGCCCGAGGCCAGATCGTGGCCCTGGCGACCGCCTTGCAGGAGAGCGGCCTGCAGAACCTGACCTACGGCGACCGCGACAGCCTCGGGTTGTTCCAGCAGCGTCCGTCGCAGGGATGGGGCACCGCGAACGAGATCCTCGACCCGGTGCACGCCTCGACGAAGTTCTACGAGGCGCTGGACAAGGTCTCGGGCTGGCAGTCCCTGTCCGTCACCCAGGCCGCCCAGGCGGTGCAGAAGTCTGGCTTCCCCGAGGCTTACGCGAAGTGGGAGCCCTTGGCCACCGCCTTGCAGCAGGCGATCGAGCCGCTGCTGTCGAAGGCCGGCGGCACGTCGCCGAGCCCTTCGCCGTCCGGCTTGGACAGCACGGGCAACCCTCCGCCGAGTACCGCGGGCGGCTGTACGACCGGCGGGGACGGAACCGACTTCGGAACCATCCCGCCCGGCACGTTGCCGGCCGGATACAAGATCCCGGCAGACGCTCCACCGAAGGTCCAGACGGCGATCCGATGGGCGCTCGGCCAGCTCGACACCCCATACCAGTGGGGCGGGAGCTGCACCGACTCCCACGGGCCCGACCCCATGGGCCGCTGCGACTGCTCCTCCCTGATGCAGCAGTCGTACATGGCCGCCGGGGTCACCCTCACGCGGACGACGTACACGCAGGTCAAGGACGGCAAGCCGGTATCGGTCGATGCTCTCCAGCCGGGTGACCTCGTCTTCACCGAGGGGACGGCCAAAGTCCCGGAACACGTCGGGATGGTCGTCGGCCAGGGCTTGATCGTGCACGCCCCGCACACCGGCGACGTGGTCCGCCTCGTGACCCTCGCGTCCT
This sequence comes from Streptomyces sp. NPDC048389, assembly GCF_040706335.1. Lineage (NCBI taxonomy): Bacteria > Bacillati > Actinomycetota > Actinomycetes > Kitasatosporales > Streptomycetaceae > Streptomyces > Streptomyces sp. NPDC048389. The sequence goes on from NZ_JBEZKP010000041.1 coordinate 58,706, forward strand.
GGAAGCCGCAGATTCTCGCAGCCCGCCGAGTCGTCTGACCGGCGCTTCTCCCCTCCCCCTTTCCTTGCACCGCCGCTTCGCCCCCTCGGGCTTTGGCGTGCATTAAATCGAACTGGAGTTCTTAATGTATCTCGCCGACAAGGTCGTCCAGCTCGCCTACGACCCCGGGATCAAGCCGAACGATGGTGGCCTTCCCGGCTTGGCGGTCCTCAAGCAGGTGATGGGCTCGATCAACCTCTTCGGGATCATCGCCGTGGTCGGCGCGCTTGCCGTCAGCGCGGGCGTGTGGGCCTGGGGCCATCACTCCGGCGGTCACCAGGCCGAGGCCAGCGGCAAGAAGGGCGTGCTGGTCAGCGCTGGCGCGGCCCTCCTGCTGGGTGCCGCGAACGGTGTGGTGGCGTTCTTCAGCACGCTGGGGACGCAGGTCCACTGATGCCTCCCCGCTCCACGAACCCCGGCGGCGCATCTCGCGTGCGCCGCCGGGCGCTGCTCGGCACCGCTGTCCTGGTGGTGCTCGTCGCCCTCGCCGGCCTGGCCGCCTACCTCACCCGCGACGGCAGGACCTCCTCCAAGGCTCCTGCACCGCAGGCGAGTTCGGCTTTCCCCTCCTCCCCGACCACTTCTGCTTCCTCCTCCCCACCACCGCACGGGAGCCGCAGTGCCCTTCCCGATCCCCCGTCCACGCACGACCCGATCACCTTCGGGAAGGCGGCAGCGGCAGCGCTGTGGTCCTACGACACCCGCGCCTACTCCCAGCATGAGCTGCTGGCCGCCCTGCACAAGTGGCTGACCAGCAAGGCCAAATACGCCGACACTGCCTCGGTCGACGCGCTCGTTCCCTCGCCCGTGCTGTGGAAGGAGATGGCCGCCAACGGCCAGTTCGCCACCGCCACCGTGAACGAAGCCCACTTCCCCGACTCCTTCACCCAGGCCCTGCAGGCGGACCCCGGGGCGATCACCACCGCGTACGTCTACGCCGTGACGGTCTCCGGCAAACAGTCGATCGCCTGGAAAGGCTCGCCGCGCGGCGGCGCCGAGAACCGCGTCACCACCCTCGCGGTCCAGTGCCGCCCCTCCCAGCCCTGTGCCCTGGCCGGTGTCCTGCCGGCCGTCGCGCCCTGACCCCCACCCCAGAAAGGAGGTACCGCCATGGGAGTCTGCGACCTTCCGCTGATGGACAAGGTCTGCGGCGCCGTCGACTTCGCCACCAACCCCGCCGGGACCGTCACCGACGGCATCGGGGCGTGGATCGCGAAGTCAGCGGGTGAGCTGGCCGCCAGTGCGGCCGACCTCGCCGCCAAGGCCGTCAACGAAACCACCGCCATCGATCTCAACGCCGGATGGTTCCGGGACAACTACGAGCTGCTGTTGCCCATCGGCCTCGCCCTGACCGTCGGCACGTTCTGCATCCAGTTGATGTTCGCGGCCTGGCGACGGGACGAACGCGCCCTCGCCCAAGCCGCGATCGGCACGATGACCGGCGTCCTCTTCTCCTTCTGCGCCGTCGCCTTCACCTCCGTGGCCATCACGGTGGTCGACGCTCTGTCCGACGGCCTGTTCCAAGCAGCCAACAGCTCGGTGGACGACGCGATCCGCCGCGTCATCAAGGTCAACCAGTTGGGGGCGATGTACGGCCTCGGCTGGGGCGTCCCAGCCCTGGTCGCCCTCGGCTGCGCGATCGGCGCGTTCATGTACTGGGGCGTGATGGTCGCCCGCAAGGTCGGCGTCCTGATCATGGTCGCCCTCGCGGTCTTCGCCGGAGCCGGCGGCGGCTGGGAGGTCGCCAAGCGCTGGCGGCGGGGCTGGATCGAGGCCACCGCCACCCTCGTCGTGTCGAAACTGCTGATGACCGTGGTCTTCCTGATCGGCGTCTCGGCGATGGGCAAGTCCGATCCCCAGGACGGAATGGCCGCCCTGTCCGACGCGATGGCCGGCATCGTCGTCATGGTCCTGGTCCTGCTCTGCCCGTACGCCACCTACAAGTTCGTCCACTGGGCGACCGACGGCGGCGGCCACGACGACCTGCACCGCACCGGCGTCGCCGGCATGGCGGTCGCCGCAGGGGCCGCGAAGACCGCGGGCAGCCTCGCGATGCAGGCCAGCACCGGCACTCCTGGTCCACAGGGGCCGAGCAAGGTCCCCGGCGCGGGCAGCGACGGTGTCGCCTCCGGCATCAACCCCACCGGCGGCAACCTGAGCAAGGAGGGCATCGACGCCGGACCCCCGAAGCCGCAGACCCGCTTCCGGTACGGCGAGGACCCGAACGCCTCCGGCGACAAGGGCCGCGCCCTGATCCAGCGCCCCGGCATCCCTGCGCTGATCACACGGCCTGCCGACACCGAAGCAGGAGGCTCCGAGGGGGGCGCTCCCTCCGCCGCCCAGCCCGCTGGTGCGTCGGCTCCGGGCAGCAGCTTGACCCGCGCAGGTGCCGTGTCGCCCAGCGGTCCCGCCGCACCGCCGCCCCCCTTCACCGGTCCGTCGGCGACCGGCTCCCCGACCCCGACGAGCTGGGTCTACCCCAACCAGCCGCCGTCCGGATCCTGAATCACCACCACCCGGAAGGGGGCGGGCTGCATCCCTCCAGCCCGCCCCCCTTCCCCCGACCACCCGAAACGGAGTCCTGCCATGACCTCCAGAAGAGCGCCGCGCCTTCCGCCCCTTCCCGCCCGCTCCCACCGTCTGGAACCGCCATGTCTGACAACCCCCAGGCCGAAGCCACCACGGCCACCGTGAAGTTCCCGCACCGCAGCAGGCGCGGCATCCTGCTCGGCCTGACCGCCCCGCAACTGATCGTCGTGAGCCTCACCGGCCTGCTCCTGCTCGCCGTGATCCTCGCCCGTGGCGTGGTCGGCGCTCTCGAACTCATCCCGCTGTGGGCCGCCATCGCCCTGCTCGTCTTCGTCCGCCACCGAGGCCGAGCCCTGGCCGACTGGGCTCCGATCGTTACCCGGTACGTGCTCCGCCGGATGCGGGGCCAGTTGATCTGGCTCGCCCGACCCTCCCGCCGCCCGGTCCGCGAAGGACTCCTCCACCTGCCCGGTACCGCCGCCAGCCTGCGCGTGGTCACCGCACCCGACCGCCGGTACGGCGCGGTCCACAACCCCCACACCGGCACGCTGACCGCCGTCGTCAAGGTGTCCTCCCGCGCCTACGCGCTGCTCGACCCGGGCACCCAGAACGCCAACGTCAACGGCTGGGGGCGTGCCCTCGCCGCTCTCGCCCGCACCGGTCAGGTCGCCCGGATCCAGGTGATCGAGCGCACCGTGCCGGACTCCGGCGACGCCCTTCGCCGGTACTGGGAGGAGCACGGCCAGCCCGACGCCCCGGTGGCCGGCGCGATCTACAGCGAGCTGATCCAGAGCGCGGGCCCGGCTGCGGCTCCGCACGAGGCGTACGTCGCCATCTCGCTGGACGCCAAGGCCGCGCGACGCCTGATCAACCAGGCCGGAGGCGGTCTGACCGGGTCTTTCAGCGTCCTGGCGCAGCTGACCTCGACCTTCGACCAGGCCGCGCGCACCGCCGGGCTCAACCCCACCGGCTGGCTCACCGCCCACGAGATCGCAGCCGTCGTGCGAACGGCATACGACCCCAAGGCCCTTGCCGCACTGGACCGTTGGTCCTCCTCCGGGCGCCCCGAGGCCGACCCCGCCGCTGCCGGCCCGGTCGTGGTCGTCGAGAAGTCGGACCACATCGCGACCGACTCCGCCGTCCACTCCACGTACTGGGTGGAGAACTGGCCCCGCACCGAGACGTCGGCGGGCTTCCTGCACCAGCTCCTGTTCACCGCCGGGGTGCGCCGGACCCTGTCGCTGTCGTACGAGCCGAAGGGGCTGGACGCCGCCCTGCGCGATGTCCAGCGCAGGAAGGCTTCTGTCATCGCAGACGCCTCTGAGCGCGCCCGGCGCGGCCAGGTCGACTCCGAAGCGGACTCGATCGAGTACCAGGACATCAAGTCCCGTGAACGCCAGCTCATCGCGGGCCACGCGGATGTCGCCCTGACCGGCCTCCTGACCGTCTCGGCCGACTCCGAGGAGGAGCTGCGGTCCGCGTGCGCGGTCGTGGAGACCGCGGCGGTCGGCGCCCAGCTCGACCTCCGGCCGCTCACCTGGCAGCAGGCCGAAGCGTTCACCGCCGCCGCCATGCCGCTGGCCCTCGCCGCCTGATGCCGGCCCTCCTCCCTTCCGAAAGAGCACCCCCATGTCCCGCACCGCCAGCCCGACCGCGCAGGACTTCGTGCCCTTCGCCACCGCCGCGCTCGACTTCCACCGCGCGCTCAACGTGCCAGGCGGTCCTCTCGTCACCACCCGCGCCGAGCTGGACGCCCTGCACGCCCACCTCGTCTCGCTGCACGGCCTGCTCGACGCCCACGCCGCCCGCACAGGCCAGATCGTGCCGATCGAGGGCGACCAACTCCGCGCCGCCCGCACCCGGATCTGGCAGGCCGCCGACCACGTCCACGCCGCCTACCACGCGGCACCCCGGCCGGACTCCGGCGAGGTCCCCGACCGCGAGACATGCCAGGCCGGCCTGCCGGAAGGCGCACCGGAGCTGACCATCTGCCAGCGCCACCAGCGCACCGCGCACCTGGTCCGCCGCCGCACCACCCCGGCCGACCTCCACGCGCCATTCACCGGCCTCGTCCGCCACTGACATCCCTGCCTTCCGTCTGGAGAAACGTTCATGCCCCGCACCCGCGCCAGCGCCTCCCACCTGTTCGTCCCCCGCAAGGCATCACGTGCCGAGCAGCGAACCGCCCGCGCCGGTTTCGCTGCGGCCCGCCGCCAGGCCCGCCTCGCCGGAGCCCCGCCCAAGCGCCGCGCCGAGGAAACCCTCGACCCGGAGCTGCGGCCTACCTACCCGCCGTCCGGACGCCCCGGCTCCTCCTCGGCACGCGGCGGCAAGCTCAGCCTGCCCGCCCACCGAATGACCACCGCCACCGTCAGCGGCGCCTACCCCTTCCTCGCGGAAGGCGGCCTGGGCGCGGAGGGCATCTTCATCGGTCGCGATGTCCACGCGGAGGCCGCGTTCTGCTACGACCCGTTCTCGCTGTACAGCAGCGGCCGGATCGAAGGCTTCACCAACCCCAACGCGGTCCTGGCCGGGATCATCGGCATGGGCAAGTCGGCGCTGGCCAAGTCGATAGCCACCAGGGCGATTGCCCACGGCTACCGGGTCTATGTGCCCTGCGACCCCAAGGGTGAGTGGACGGCTGTCGCTCAGGCTCTCGGCGGCTACAGCATCGCGCTGGGGCCGGGGCTCCCGGGCAGGCTGAACCCGTTGGATGCTCCGGCCCGGCCCGCCTCGGTGAGCGAGGGCGACTGGTCGACCGAGGTCCGCAAGCGCCGCCTCCTGCTCCTGGCCGGCCTGGCTCGCACCGTGCTGAAGCGCGATCTCCTGCCGATGGAGCACACAGCCCTGGACCTCGCGCTGGACCTGGTCGTCGCCGAAGCCGAGGCTGGCGGCACCGTGCCCCTGCTCGGCGAGATCGCGCACGCCCTCGGCTCGCCCGAACGCCTCGACCGGGCCCTCGGAGACCAGGCCGGGCGTATGGGGCCCGCCGCGCAGGACCTCGCGCATGCCCTGCGCCGTCTGGTCCACGGCGACTTGAGCGGCATGTTCGACGCGCCCTCGACCGTGGCCTTCGACCCGACCACCCCGATGCTGTCGATCGACCTCTCCCGGCTCGGTGGCTCGGGCGACGACACCGCGCTGGTCCTCGCGATGACCTGCGCGAGCGCCTGGATGGAGTCCGCGCTCGCCGACCCGGACGGCGGCCGACGCTGGGTGATCTACGACGAGGCATGGCGTGTGATGAGGCACGTCGGCCTCCTGGAGCGCATGCAGAGCCAGTGGAAGCTCAGCCGAGGTCTCGGCATCGCCAACCTGATGGTCATCCACCGCCTCAGCGATCTGCTGAGCGCGGGCGACGTCGGCTCGCGCGGCCGGGTGCTGGCCGAGGGCCTCCTCGCCGACTGCAGCACCCGCATCATCTACCGCCAAGAGCCCGACCAACTCGCCGCCGCCGCGTCGCTGCTCGGCCTGACCGGTGTCGAAACCCAGGCTGTGTCCGCCCTGACCAAGGGCCGGGGCCTGTGGAAAGTCGCAGGTCGGAGCTTCATAACCCAGCACATCCTGCATCCGGCCGAGCGCGAGCTGTTCGACACCGACGCCCGCATGTCCGGCAAACGCGCCGAGTTCACGAAAACTGAAGCGCCCTTGGTGCCTCTCCAGCGCCGGGAGGTGCGGCGATGAGTCCACGTGGGGTCGTGGGTTCCCGGTCCGGGCTCGTCCCCGGCCTCCGGTTCGGTGCGGTCGAGAACGCCGCCCCACCCCAGCACCACCCAACGACCAGCCCGGCCGCGAGTCCGGACAACGGCGCACCGGCCACGGACTGGAACGACCGCCTCGCCGCAGCCCGAACCGAGGAGTTCACCGACCTGTTCCACGAGGCCGTTACGGAGGACTTTGGCGCGGTGGCCCGCCTGCACCAGATGCTCGAAACCGCCTCCGAGTGGTGCCGCACCCACGGTGCCCGAAGCAGCGCGTCCGAACTGGACGCCATCGCTGACCGGTTGACCGACCTCGGCGAGGAGCTGCATCTCGTCGGGGAGAACGTCGACCACGAGATCTGCTCCCGGTCGCACCGAGCAGCAGCAGCGGCCCGTCTCTCGCCAGCAGCGTCGGCCCGGGGAACTTCCCCCGGCCAGCAGAGCGACGCTCCGGCTCCCGTCTCACCGTCCGCTGTGCGCTCGCTGCCGCGTTCGCGGTGAGGCACCCGTACATGAACGAGGAACAACCGTGCCCACTTCTCCCGACTCCCCCACCTCCCCTGACAACCAGCCGCAAGACACCAGCGAACAGGCGGCATGGCGGGTGCGCGTCCAGGCCCTGGCCTCCGCCGCTGACGGCATCAGGCAGGCGTCAGACCGATGGGATGCCGTCTCGGACTCGTACTGCGACGAAGACGGCTGGCCCGTCGACGAAACCGGGTACGCCGACGGCAAGGTGGCCCGGGACGCCGCCGCCTGGGAGCACGTCGAGACCTTTCTGACCCACGGTCCCGAAGTCCTCGCCGGTGTACGGGCAACCGCGCAACAGGCCGACTACCTTGGCGGCGCGATCAGCGCCGACCTGCTGCGCCTGCGGGGGATCGACTCCGTACTGGCGCGGGCGGGCGAGATCCGCCGCGAGTGGGATCAGGTCATCGCGCTCATGGAGGGCTCCATGCCCGGGTCGCGGGAGCTCTACGAGGAACGAGCCCGCGAGATCCGCAACTCCGAAGGCTGGCACTACGCCGACGAACTCGGCTACAGCGGAGCGGCGTTGGCCAGGGCTGCCGATCACCTGACCGACCGGATCGGCGTCGACCAGTCTGCGCACACCGGGCGTGTCCAGGCGGCCCTGGCCCGATCCGCCTCCGGCCAACGTCGTGCCTCTCCCACTTCGCCGCCCGCCTCGGCGGCGTCGGACCCCCCTGCCACGCGCCGCTCGCGCTGACGCCTCTAGCACCGACTTCCGGCGAGGCCAAACCACCCGATCGCCGGATCCTCGACGAACGCCACTACCCCCTACAAGTCCCCGCCCGGCTGCGGCTTCCCGCCGTCGACCGCTGGGGACGACCGGCCACGGAGAAGCCCACATGCGCCCCGATCAGACCCTGGTCACCCTCCAACGCGAGGGCACACACGTCACTGCGCGCACCAGCGAACCCTTCATCCAGGAAGCCGCCGCCGGCGCCTCGGAGCATGAGCATCAGTACAGCCACCTCACCGCGCCACTTCGGCAGCGCGGCCTGGCCTGCACCGTCGAGTACGGCCTCAGCGACTACATCGTCCACGCCGAACTCCCCGACGGCAGCGCCCTGATCATCTCTCCGCCTCAGGAACCACCCACCGACCACCCGCCCGGGTATCCGGAGAGCTGGTTGGTGACGCGCGGGCATCCCGATGACTCCACGCTCCACGAAGTGATCTACGACTCGGAACCCGACGGCCCTCACGCCCGGCACGGCGGCAGCGTCCCCCGCCTGCTCGCCGCCATCGACGCGCGCCTGGATCAGCTCGGCCTGCCGCCCCGACCGGAATCGCGACTCGCTCAGGAGAGCGCTGCCGACGCAGTGCTTCACCGTGCGGGATTCGTCCCCGTCGTGCTGTTCCGCGAGCGCTTCCACCGACTGCCCTCCGCCATGACCGACCTGGTCGAGCAGCGACAGATGGTGACCCGGGCCTTCGACATACTGCAGGCCGAGGGCTTCGACGTCTCGTGCGACCCCGACCTGCTCGACCCCAGCCGGCCGCCCCCTGGCGATCACGGGCTCAGCCTCGGCGACCGGCTCGGCCACCTGACCCAATCCATCCAGTCGGCGGCACATACGAGCGAGGCCGTCGCCGCACTGAGCGAGCTGACCGCTCCCGGTGACGGCGTTCTCCAGCGCGTCGTCGAGTCCCTCAACACGACGGCCGACTGGTGGGAGGGCCTGGGCGCACCCGCCGATCCCCACTACGCGAACCGCCTGCGCTACATCACCAAGAAACTCGACTCCTACGCGCTCGAAATTCGGTCCATGCGCGGCGACCTGGCCGACCGGCACACCGACCACCCCGACAGGGTCCAGGACCGAGCGGACCAAGTCGCCCCGGAGGAACCGGCGGCGCCCCGAGTCGCCGCCGCTCTCGCGGTCTCGCCGACCGCACGGCGCACGACCCCAGCCGAGTTGCCGTCAGCTTCAGCCGTACGTCCCGCCCTGCCTCCCGCCCGACCCTCGTCCGCACCCGGTCGCTGACCGCTGCCCAGCTTGGAGCCCGCCATGTCCCGCACCAGCAGAACCATCCCCGCCCTCGACCGTCCCTCTCCCCCTGCGCGCACCGGATGGATCCGCCATGCCCACCCCCGAGCACGACCCGCTTCCCGACGTCGCGGTCGGTCGCCACCCTGACTTCGGCATCGTCGCCTCCAACCCGAAGCACCTGGCCGCAAGTGCCTGGATGTTGAAGGGATTCGACTTCCACCCCGTCCCCGACCACCCCAACCTGTACGCGCTGGCCAACCAGCAGCGTGATGGCCAGGGCCGCGCCACACGGGCCGTCGCGCTGCTGCGCAAGGCCGGCTACCGGGTTGATGTGGACGCCACGTTCGACCCCTCGCTGGCCTCCGGACCGGCGCCCGCTCGCGACCGGCCCCCGCGCGTTGAACCGGACGTCGCGTTCGCCGAGCATCCGCAGCTCGGCGTGGTCGCCGCCACCGCCGACGGTTCCTCCGCTCTCGGCGGCCGACTCATCCTGGAAGAGCACGGTTGGCGGCATAACCCAAGCCTGAACATCTACACGCTGCCCATCACCACCGACCGCAGCGAGGCGCTCGGCAACGTCGCCACCGCCACGCTGGCCATGCACCGGGCCGACCTCCAGGTGGCCGTGCAGCCCCTCCTCGCCCAGGACGTAACCGGGCGCCGCCCACCCGCGCCTACGACGGCAGCGCGCCACGAGCGCAGCCAGGGCTTCACCACTCACAAGTTTCCCATCAGCGCTGCCGCGCTCGCCGCCAGTCCTGCCCGCGCCGGCCTGCCGGGTAAGGCGCCGGCTGCCGTGCCCGCCGCCTCCGTCCCGGCGGCCCGCCCGGTGGACCCGCGCATCGCGTTCTCCCGTAACCGCTGACCCAACTCCCTTACTGACTTCGGCTCGTTAGGGTGATCCGTCTCGAAGTGCCTGATGATGCGGCGCGGTTGGTTGTATTTCCTGGCGTGTGAGATATGCGGATGGG